>JAFUAR010000186.1 GCA_017460585.1 Clostridia bacterium | reverse complement strand
TTATCGTGAGAACTCGCCTTATGGGCGCATGTAACTACTGCTCCATGTGATTCATCAGACCTTCCTTTCTACAATCGACTCGGAAGATCTTTTGGGCATTTCCGTCAACAATCAAACTGCTTGTATCAATCTTTCCAGTAATTTTTATCGCGCCTGTCAGAATTTGTCGGACGCACAGGAATTTTCATTGATATACTCTATGGTCAATTCACTATGCGAATTGGAAAGTATATCCGAAGTACAAATTATGGTAGAAGGCAGAACGCCAGAATCATTGGGCGGTGAAATGTATCTCAAGGGAACTCTGTTGCCCAATCCAGGAATTTCTTCATTTCCACAGTTGATTCCAATTGCCAATGAGAACGGCGGTAATGATATCGATTTATCTGAATCTGATATTTCGCGTCAATAAGGAGGTTTCATTATGCGATTAACTATTCTAGGCAATTCTGGTCCATATCCAGCTCCAGGAGGCGCATGCTCTGGATATCTTGTTGAAAGTGATAGTGGAAATACGCGCGTAATTTTGGATCTGGGTACGGGTTCTCTCTCTAATTTACTGCGGTTTATGCCTGTTCACGCGATTACTGGTATAGTCGTTAGTCATCTACATTTCGACCATATGTCTGATCTGCTTCCAATGCATTATGCGCTGCAATTTGATCCGCCGAGCACACCACTCCGAATTTATGCTCCGCAACAGCCCGAATCGCTTTCCAAATTATTAAAAGGACCGGCAACGGAAGTATTGCCCAATGATGGATGTTTCAATATTGGAGAAATGTCCATTTCTTGTGCGCTTATGCGACATCCTCTGCCCTCAAGCGCTATACGAATTGATTGCGATGGAGCATCTCTTGTCTACACAGGAGATACTAATACGGCTCCGAATCTAACGACATTTTGTCAAAATGCCGATATACTTCTTGCAGATGCTGGTCTATCAGAAGCAGACTATCGTGAAGATGCTCCACATCTTTCCGCTGCATTATGTGGGCAGTTGGCTAAGAATGCAGTGACAAAGCGTTTATTGCTTACCCACTTGAATCCAAAGTATTCTCCTGAAACCCTTCTGCAAGAGGCCCGGGCATTCTTTCCAAATGCTGAAATTGCAAAATTGCTCGAAATCTACTCCGTTTAACTCAACTATGAAACTGCTTGCCGTTCCTGTTCGTTTTGTGGCGCGCCAATGGAAGGAGCGTCCGCTTGTCGTTTTTTCACTTGCATTCTTTAGTGGAATACTATATTGCAGTCATTTTCTCCATGAATCATTTACTTCATTTGCTATATCCGCTATCGCGCTGTTTACTTTGTGCCTTGCGAAAAAAAGGCGAAAAGAATGGAAACTCTTGGCGTTAATCGTACTCGCAGCAGGATTAGGAATGCTTCGTTTTGACTTACAAACGCTGTTTTTTCCGCAAGTAGATTCGTTCTACTCTATCCCATTTGAAGGATTTGTCGCATCGGAACCGTTTACCAATGCCTCTGGTCGACTTGTATTCAAATTTCATGTGACGCAAATTGATGGACAACCCGCTAGAGAAACGGTACGCCTCTATTTGCGAAGCGATGAACTTGAATTGACAGGAATTGAATATGGACAAACCTTGCAATGCTTTGGGCATATTTGGGCGCAGGACCACGCAACAAATCCATTTCAGACAGATCAAGCGGATAACCTGCTGGGACAAGGCTATCAGGGAATGGCTGCTGCAAAACTCGAAGATGTCGTTATATTGGATAAGCGTACCACGCCCTATTCAATGGTGGTCTACATTCGAAAAAAGGTATCTGAACACATTGATCGCTTGTTCCCTCAAAGTGCGGGGCTTGCCAAAGCATTCATTATGGGAGATCGTTCGGAATTGAGCGAGGAAGTGCGCAATGCGTTTTACTCTACTGGAGTTGCGCATTTGATTGCTATATCGGGTATGCATATTTCCGTATTGGCAATGATGCTTGAATTGGTGCTTTCTCATTGGCTGACGAAACGACAAAGTTCTCTGATGGCGCTCGCATTTATTACTCTATATGGCGCATTTGTTGGTTTTCCCGCTTCCATGCTGCGCGCTATATTGATGTATGCGATTTCGACAGGGGCAATGCTCTGTGGGCGACCGTCGGATGCGCCCACGCGCATAGCAGCTGCATTGTTCATCATGCTTACGGCACAGCCTTACTATATTTACAATACCGGATTTGCCCTTTCATTTGGTGCTTCCGCAGGTATCATCTTTTTAAAAGCGCCTATGGATACCTTGTTGCGCGTAGATCGCATTTCAAAACTGAAAGCAGGTACCCCCAATAGAACGCATATTCTTCGAAGACTATTGAAGTATTTCCCTGAATTAATCAGCACTTCCCTTGCCGTTACCGTCGCTACGCTGCCTATGATCATGGCATGGTTTGGCGCACAGCCCCTATCTGCTTTGCCACTGAATCTCATCGCTATTCCACTTGCGATGCTTGCATACCCTGTGTCACTAATCGTTTTGCTGATTTCTTTTGTGGTTTTTCCTATTGCCCACTGGTTGTCTAGCGTGCCGGATATACTCTTTCTACTATTGACGCGCACGGTATCGCTGTTTTCAAATTTAGGCGTAGCTGTAATCCATTCGCCTCGATATCCTGCTTGGCTCGTGTGCATCCATTGCTGTTTGGTTATTGCAGCATCGGCTTTTACCCGTTTATCTCATCGCGTCCATAGAAGATTGCCCATAGTGACTGCATTGCTTCTTCTAGTATCGATATCGGCTGCTTATCTGCATACGCTTGGTTTCTCGATGACCTTTCTGGACGCTGGGCAGGCGGATGCTACGGTAATTTGCACAGATGGTCATGTATATGTGTATGATGTCGGCGAACCATACACCCCCATTGCGGACTATGTCAGTGCTTGCTGCATTCAAATAGACGGCGTTTTCCTGTCGCATCCACATTATGACCATGCAGGCGGGCTAGTTACACTACTTCAATCTATGCCGCCCAAACAAATATTTGTGCCTGCAGGTTGGGCTCAGGTTGAAATGAACGAAACCATCGAGGAAGGTATTTTGCTTGCCAAGGAGATGGGAATACCGATTATTGAATGTTTGGCAGGCGACGTACTGACGCTTTCAGCGAACGCTACTGCAACTATATGGGGACCAAGCGATTTTCCTCAGGATGTTAACGATTTGTCGATTGTATTGCAAATACAATCACGAGAAAAGAATTTATTGCTTACGGGTGATCTGACTGCCAAGGGTGAACCGGATCATCTTCCCGATATCGATATTCTCCGTGTGCCGCATCACGGTTCAAAGAACGCGACCAGCGAACAGCTGTTAGAACAGACTACGCCTAAAATTGCGGTTATATCCGTAGGAGAAAACCATTACGGACATCCTTCTGCGGAACTGATTGAACGTTTGCAGCGTCAAACCAGCGAGATTTATCGAACGG
This sequence comes from Clostridia bacterium, assembly GCA_017460585.1. GTDB lineage: Bacteria > Bacillota > Clostridia > Christensenellales > Aristaeellaceae > Faecivicinus. The sequence continues at coordinate 17,758 of JAFUAR010000186.1, read as the reverse complement.
ATGAGTATGGAGCCATTACTATTCGAGTTTTGGCGAATGGAGATTATCGCATATCTACCTATTTACGAAGGGAGGCGGAAAATCTTGAATCCCAATGAGTTTCTGCGTGTGGTACGAGATAATAGCTTGGATTCAGTTTATTGCTTTATCGGCAACGAGGAATGGCTTAAGCAAAACGCGCTTCAAACGCTAAAAAAGCGAATACTTCCCGAAGGTCTGGAAGAACTCAATGAAATGAGTTTTGATGCGCCATCGCTTTCCCAAATTATGGATGCAGCGCAGACGCTGCCGGTAATGTGCGAGCGCAGGTTAGTAGTTGCGATCGATTTCCCCCTGTTATCTGCTAAGAAGGGAAAGGATTCAAAGAAGGAACTGGAACGCTTCAAGGAATGGCTTGCACTTCCAAACGATACTTGTGTAACCGTGTTTTACGTTCATGGTACAATTGAGAGCAAAACAATTCTTGCACTATTGGAAAAATATGCCCAAATTGTTCGCTTTGAGACGCTAACTGAGTCTGAAATTCTCAAATGGTGCAATCGCCTGCTTTCTCCATTTGGTAAAACAATTGAACCAATGGCTGTGCAAGAGCTTGTGCTGCGCGCTGGAAAAGATTTAACAACGCTCTCCGGCGAATTGAGTAAGCTCATTGCATTCGTGGGAGAAGAAAAAGTAATACATACTGCAGATGTAGAAACGATCGTCTCGCGCTCACTCGAATTTCGGGTGTTTGAAATGTTTAATACATTGATGACAAGTACTTTCTCAAACGCAAATGTGCAGCTTGCTTCCCTTTTGCAAAATGGAGAAAAGCCCGTATCGATTTTAAGCATGATCACGCGACAGATTCGGCAAATGTGCCATATGCGCATTGCACTTGATGCAGGATTTCCCGCGCAGGGGCTCAAAGAACCGCTTCATCTGGTTGAACGTGCTGTTTTTCCCGTAAGCAAACAAGCGAAATTATTGCCCGCAAGCGATTGGAAGGAGATTTATTCCAAATGCATAGATTTGGATTATTCAGTGAAATCAGGGCAGATGCGCGATATTGATGCGCTCCAAAGCGCAATGTTGAATATCACGAGTAGACGTGACAAAGTGCGCATAGGTACGCATTGATAGAAAAAATTTATGGTCCGGATGCGTATCCATGCTATTGAAGCTTTTGTTGCGCCACAAATCCTCCCATGCTCTTAAATTCTTCGAAACAGATCTTAAAGGTTCCTTTCTCAATCGAAGTAGGAGTGCATTGGAGAATTACCGGTATTTGACAAAAAACCTTCTTTAAAAGAAATAAGAAGAGAATTCACAACTCATAAGTTTTTTGCATATTCAGGAAGATGATATTCAAACATTTTACGCCGATGCCTATATGTGGATCAGTGCTGGTGGATCGCGATCCTACTAAACGAACTGAGTTCAGACATGGAAACATTGATGTTGAGCAATTTGGGCGGAGCTTGTTTCGACAATTACCGCAGCACAATGTGCCCTGATGTTCAAAAGCTTCTAAAAAGAACTAAAGAAAGATCATCGTTGAATAGTTATTTCAATAACAATACCGCACAAATAATGTGGACAGGAAGTGGATTGGTGTCAGATATCCTTGCGGAATTCAAAGAATTATTATTGGTTAATCAAGAATTCCGCAAGAGATAGCTGACGGAAAGGTGGCAGCAGATATGCTACCCCATTCTGCGGTTTTGCTTTGGTAATCTTGATCAATCAGCAAGAGTACCCATAGGATCCCAAGGATCAAGTTCTACGGGTTCTTGGGCAAAAAGCGCAGCCTGCTCTCCCAAATATTCTGCCTCTACCGCCGCTTGTTATACATACTCATTGAACCAACTATCAGAACAGACATAATAGCCCTTTTCACCATTCTGATCGCCCCAGCTGTTTTCTATTTTCCAACGCGTAGGTTGTCCATCGACCAAATTGACACCGGAAATCACCATGGCATGGTTCATCGCGGCATACCAATAATCCAAGCCCTCCGCCTTGGAAAGCTTGAGATCAAGCCCTGTCAACAATTCCAAATTATAGGAAGCATCATCCCATATACCTTTTTTGCGTTCGCCAAACTTTCCTACGTCACTGCCAAACCACACCACCTTGCCTGCCTTAAGTTGGTTTAGTATTGCCTGCTTGAATTCATCCATGGGAAGGTTTAAGTGTTTCACTTGAGTGCCGCCCGCTACGTTGCCAAGATAACGTATGGTGTATGTTTTGTGATAGGGTTTATCCATAGTAGGCGCATGAATAATGCTGATCGTACGCTCCAGCAGATCGCCGATATACTTTTGGTAAAAATCATTCGGTGTTAGGGCCCGATCTACATGATAAATCCCATCTTTGTCCATATATTCAAAGTCGAATTGTTTGGGAGGTTCAGTATAGCAACTTGCCAAAAAACCATAGATTTTAGCGAGCATATCTTCTTTGAAGGATTGTATGGTTTCGATGCTTGCACCATTGGCGATAGATTCGCGCAATCTCACTGCGCATACCTTAAGGTTGCGATTTAAAATCGCATTCATAGAATTGGTATGGCTCGACTGATAGGTTTCTCCATACACATTCTTCGGAATGAGCCCGTACTTCCGAACAATATTGGCAAACATCTCCCATTGACCGCCGTCGTGCACACCTGTAGTCAAAATAAACTGGACAGTGCGGTCGTTCGTTGGCAGGTGGGCTGTATCAATAATGCTTTCCAGAAAATAATTTGCGCGCTCAAACTTATCCCAGAATGCCAGATAGCTCTGCGATAGTTCAAACTTTTCCAAGTTTAGGGACTTAGCAATTTGTTCCCGCAGTACATTTGTGGCGGCAAACAACCAACAGCGCCCGCTGCTCTGCTGATCAGTTACCTCCATGGTAGGAATCTCGATGGAGAATTGAGGCACCATCGCATAGGAATGTGCTGCGGAATAAGCGACATCGTTTGCATCCGTTTTAGAAAGGGCGAGTGCTGCAAGTTGACGTTCCGGAGTATCGCGATAGATCTTTGACCAGTCGCCAATTAGCCTGTTGGTAAGGGGTTTCGGATTCATATTGGTCATTTCCTTTCTTGTATTTCCTATAGAATATTACGTGGAATGAACGAGCAAAATACGACCAGACCACATAACAAGGTCATGAGAATGGTAGTGATGTACAGCAAATTACAAGTAGAATTAATATCTTGAAATGTCGCTGTTCGATCATTATCGCCAATAGTCGGTTTTTCAATGGGTTTCCCAAAATACATATGCGTTCCGCCAAGTTGTATATGCAACGCGCCTGCTGCAGCAGCTTCACTCCATGCGCAATTGGGGCTTTTATGGTTGGCGTGATCCCTTCGCACAATTTGAATTGCATTTTTCCAGTCAAGCCGAAGGATGAATGCGGATAAACACATTAATAGAGCGCAAATCCGTGCGGAAGGATAATTGAGTATATCGTCTAATTTAGCGCTTGCCCAGCCAATATCTCGATACTTTTCGTCTAAATATCCCACCATAGAATCTAGCGTAGATGCCGCCTTGAAACCCATTGCAAATATGGAACCGCCAATTAGATAATACAATATAGGTGATATTACCCCATCTGTAGTATTTTCCGCAACCGTTTCAATTGTGGCTTTAACGATTTCATCCTCACTCAGCTGTTGCGTATCGCGACCGACGATACGTGCAACCTGTTTTCTCCCCCGTGCAACGCTGATTTTTAAGGCGTTTTGGACGCCGATCGCCTCTTTGGCGAGACATTTGCAGGATAATGCCATCCATGCTATGAGCGCGTCGGAAATCCAACCTGCAACGGGATGCAGCCAATAGAAGAATAATACGATGAACGCGGTCAACATCATCGTCAGGCAAACTGTGGAGATCGTTAATAAAACAGCTGCTGCACGCAGGCGATTTGCGCAGTGTTTTCGAAGCTGAGTTTCCATCCATGATATATATTTGCCTATGAAGCGAACTGGATGCGGAAACCACTCAGGATCGCCAATCAACGCATCAAGAAGCAGTCCCGCGAGTAACGCAGTGAAACGCGCAATCATCATATTCATTCGCCTCGAAGGATCCTGTATACTCGATCCATATCCATATTCTGCCGCACAAGATCTGCAAGGCGATCAAATTCACGTTCGCGATATTCCGCCATAGTCAGTGAATCACCGGATATTTGATCCAATCCTCGCTGCGCACGCACTCTGTTTACAATGCAGCGCCAAAGCCCGCCTTGATCAAATATACCGTGCAAATATGTGCCCATAACGTTGCCCTGCGCATTCATAACTCCATCCGGCTGCCGCAGTTCAACGCCGCCTCGATGTCGCAATTCAATAAACGGATGGCATCCTTCGCGAAATGTATTTTCTCCGGAGTGAATCTCATATCCATCCACCATTGTTCCGTTAAGCTCAGCCAACCATGGTATATTTGTATGGATCGCGCCATCCGCCTGTACGGTTGTCTTATTTTCATTGAAGGTCACATCCATCGGAAGCAGACCCAAACCCGTAGTTTCCGGTATACGACTTTCTGAATAATGCGGATCCATCAATCGTTCGCCAAGCATCTGATAGCCTCCGCAAATGCCGATGAGAAGTTTCCCTGCGCGCGCATGCCGCACAAGAGCATCCGCCATGCCGTTTCTACGAAGTGCGTTGAGATCTTCAATCGTATTTTTGCTTCCGGGCAACAATACGATATCGGCATCCGCAATTTGTCCGGGACGAGTAACATATTGCACCGACACGCCTTCCTCAGCGGAGAGCAGGTTGAAATCAGTAAAGTTGGAAATATGTTCCAGTCGGACAATGGCGACGCGGATTTCGCCAGACCCCATGGTGCGTTGGAATCGATCAGTTACACTATCTTCGTCCTCCATGTCGATATCCGTCCAGGGAATAACGCCGATTACTGGAATATGAATCATATCCTCCAACATTTTCAATCCGGGTTCCAATATCTTCACATCGCCGCGGAATTTGTTGATGACGATGCCCTGAACTCGCCTGCGTTCCTCTTCTGTAAGCAGCATAACTGTACCCAGCAACGATGCGAAAACACCGCCTAGGTTGATATCTCCAATCAATATGACTGGGGCATCCGCGGCGTTTGCCATAGACATATTCACAATATCGCCTTCGCGTAAATTGATTTCTGCAGGGCTCCCCGCACCTTCAATCACTACGACATCTACAAGGGATTCAAGCCTGTCATAGGTCTCTTTCACCATTTTGCGAAGCTGAGGTTTATATTCATGGTACTCCATCGCGGTCATGGTACCCAATGACTTCCCATTCACTATAACTTGACTCTTTCTGTCTGAAGTCGGCTTAAGCAATACAGGGTTCATCATTGCGGAAGGCTCAATGCCCGCCGCTTCTGCTTGCGTAACTTGTGCACGTCCCATTTCGAGCCCTTCAGAGGTGGCGAAGGAATTAAGGGCCATATTCTGCGCCTTAAATGGAGCGACGCGCAGCCCGTCCTGCTTAAAGATGCGGCACATTGCAGTACATAGCATCGATTTTCCCACGGAAGAACCCGTTCCCTGAAACATTATGGATTTCCCGCGCATATATTCCCTCCTAAACATTTGGTCTGCGAATCATAATGACCATTATTCCCGCCTCCAGTGCAGGCAGCACCTTCTGGCGTACACCGCCCGTTTCGCCAGAATCTTTAGTTACCAGAATACGGATGTTCCACTGGTGATATACCGCAGTGTTTATTTCCTCAGAAAATGGTCCCTGCATTGCCATAATATGTGATGAAGGAATACCCGCTTCAACACATTTTCGAATAGATGTCTCATTGGGTAAAATGCGTACATACAACCGATCTGTATCGATTATGTTAGAATATATGTCAACCGTATTGCTCCCCGTAGAGAGAAATACATTGCCTGTGAGTTGATTTGCCAGCTGCGCAGCATGAAAAGCGTCGTTTACCCATAAAACGCGTTTAGAAAAATCTGCATATACATCTGAATCACGGGTAACGCATTCGAGCGGCAGTGAAAGCGCATTCGCGCACTTTTTGATGTTCGTGGAAACAACCGCCGCAAAGGGATGCGTAGCGTCAATTAGTCGATCCGGTTTGTAATCAAGGCACAATGCACGCATAGACGTATCATCCAACCGCCCCACAAGGCAGGGAATTTCGTTGGGAAGCTCCTCCTTCCCAGAATCTGTGGCGACACAAACAAGCACATTATTGCCCTGCGCATATTCATTAATTGCGCGTTCGCGCCCCTCGGTAGTCCCTCCAAAAATTAATAATCGCATTCAATCATTCCGTTCTCATGGAATTTGCCACAGCGCCTTCACCAGCGCCTCGTTTCCCCAAAAATGAACGTGGGGATATGCCGCCAACGTGTTTTGCTTGCGATAGCCGCCCAACCATGGCTCTCCCTTGCCTGATGCCCTTTGAATTTCAAACGCCTTCTCAATACCCTCGTCTCCAGATTCTAGTGAATGATGAAATTCGTGTGCTCTGAATTGCAACCCATTAGCGCGATCGGTTACATTGACGTACCCAAAACGCTGTAATCGGTTCGTCATATTACATTCAAATGGGAAAAAACCAACCATAGGAACCGAATTGATCGCTTGGGTCAACAGCATCATTCCGCCGCATTCCGCGTAACAATGCAATCCTCTTTCCAACGCAGTCTTTATTGACTGGAGCATGGATTGATTGGCGTGTATCGCATCCAAATGCAATTCAGGATAGCCTCCGCCTAGATATAGCCCATCAAGGTCGGGCGGAATTTGTTGGTCCGAAATCGGGGAAAAAGGAATCAATTCCATCCCCATCAAGCGAAGCATTTCGAGATTCGCCTCATAATAGAACGAAAAGGCAGCATCTTTCGCAACACCCATGCGAAAGCCCTTGTTTGCTTCTTCCACAACCAAAGGTCTTGCACTGAGCTGGGGTGCATTCGAAGCGATTTCCAGAAGACGATCTTGATCGATTTGAAGCGCTTCTTCCGCACGGTTCAGCATATTCGCAAATTCGGCTAATTCACTCGCCTGCACTAATCCTAGATGCCGACTTTGAAGCGAGATTGTGGGATCTTTTTTCATAAATCCTATGCAAGGCAATCCCGTTCTTTTCTCTATAGCGCATTGAACGAGCTCAAAATGGCTTCGCGAGGAAATACCATTGAGCAAGAATCCAACGATCTGGTTATCGGGCTTATAGGTTTGAAAGCCGAGGGCAACGGCAGCAGCGCCTGAGGCACTGCCTGAAGCATCGATAATCAGAATAACCGGAGTCCGCGTAATCTGAGCGAGCGTATGCGCAGAACAATCTCCATCCGGACCGATGCCATCATAATAGCTCATCGCACCTTCTATAATTCCAAGCTTCGCCCCTTGCATACCCAACTGCAAAACCTGCGCAATCCCTATTTCACTCATGAGAAACGGATCCAAATTATGAGAAGGTTTTCCCAAAGCCAAGGTGTGGAAGCCGGGATCTATATAATCTGGACCAGATTTGAAACCTGCTACAGATATTTGCGCTCGTTGAAGTTTAGACAACAGCGCCATGGTCACGGTCGTCTTTCCACATCCGCTTCCAGCGCCTGATATCATACACCTCATACTCGCGCGCCATCCACGCCATACATCAGCGCATTTACAATGCTAGCAGCTACGTTGCTTCCTCCCCTTCGCCCGAGGGCGGTAATGCAGGAAATACCGCTATCCCAAAGCAATTGCTTCGCCTCAACAACGTTTACAAAGCCTACAGGTACGCCAATAACCGCCAATCGTTCGGGCACTGAGCCGCGCAACGTATCCAGTATTGCAAGAAGCGCAGTCGGCGCGTTTCCACACACAAACAAAACGTTTCCACTTAACGAAAGCGCGTGTTCTGCGCACAATGTTGCGCGGGTACATCCGCGTTCCTTCGCCTCTAAAGCCACTTGAGGATCATTCATTTCACAAATCAGGCGAATATTTAAGCGATTTGCCGCCGCTTTATTGATGCCGGCAAGCGCCATATTGGTATCGGTCACTATGGTCAATCCCGCACTCATCATTTGCCTGATTTTTGGCACTACACCTTGCGTGAAATGAAGCGATTCGGCAAATGAAAAATCGGCAGTGGTGTGAATTACGCGTTTAATAATGGGTTTAATCTCGTCTGGAAGCTCAACTTGTAGTTCTGATTCGATTATTTCCATGCTTCTTTGTTCAATTGCCATTGGTTCGAGTATCATATTGCTCCTCCTAATACTCTATCCCCTTGCGCGCCATTACACCTTGATCAAAGGGATGTTTGTGCTTGACCATTTCTGTGGCGTAATCAGCCTTTTCCATCAGTCGTTCACAGCACCAACGCCCTGTGAGTACGACTTCCGCATAATCGAGCCAATCATCTATACGGGCGATGATGGTATCCGCTTCCACAAATCCCATTTTTTCGGCAACAAGCAATTCATCAAGAACAATGAGTTCTGGTTCCCATTCAGCGATGGAACGACAAATCAGATCAAAGTTTTCCTTCTGACGGACGCGCTCGGCGGCGAGTTCTTCGGGCGTCATTTGCGTGGTAAGCTTCTGGATGGGAGAACCATATACAATTTTGATATTATCAATGTGATTTAATATATTGAGTTCCCCGCTCGTATTGGTTTTCATGAATTGGCTAATGAGCACTTTGCGTTTTTGCCCTGCAGCACGTATTGCCAACCCCATTGCGGCAGTCGTTTTCCCCTTACATTCACCGAAATAAATGTGCAACGCATTCCCAGACTTCATATATTTCCCTCCAGATTCGCAGAGAAAATCGTCACCGGATTTAAGGCAGTCATCAGCTGGTATTTTCCGAGCGGCTCCGCTCTACTGACGGCAAGCTGTACAATTGATTTATCGGTAAAAGCTTTGTCAGAGAAAACTTCCGATAGCTCCGCAAGGCTTTCCAATGTAACTGCCGTAGCAACTACACGAACTAAGGTATGCCGATCTCTGATTTTCTGAATGATCTCCCGTAACATACCACTGGTACCGCCAATAAAAACGTGCGTAGGCGTAGGCAATTGTTCCAGAGCATCCGGCGCCTTTCCCGCAATGACTTTCAGATTGTTGATATGCATTTGCGCCGCATTTTTATTAATCAATTCTACGCCTTCAGCCTTGCGCTCTATGGCGTAAACCTCGCCCATTGGGCAATGCAAAGCGCATTCGATGCTGACACTACCCGTGCCCGCACCGACATCCCATACAACAGAATCTGGTCGAATATCCAGTGAAGACAATACTTGAATTCGAATTGGCGATTTTGTCATAGGAATTTTCCCGCGAACGAATCGTTCATCGGGTATCCCAAAGCAGGGAAAGCCCAATATAGGCGCATTATTTTCAAACCAGATTAAACACAAAGGATCCGCTTGCATGGATTGAAGCTGCGCAGGTAAACCCCAAACGATGCGTTCATCGGAATAAGAGAGCCTTTCTCCAACGCACATTTGTACATGATCCAGTCCCTCCAGCAGTAATGCTGTAGCCGCCCATCTTGCATCGCGCGTGGAATCGCAAAACAATATCGTTTTCCGGTGTGTGCGAACCGTATATCCGAGCGCAGAAATACTCAGCGCTCGACCATGCCCTGATATGATTGCGGCATCCTGCCAGAGTTTTCCAATGCGCGCACAAAATTGCTGCAGCGCTCCAACACCCGGCAACACTTCCACTGCATCGTGTCCCAAGGCATTTTGCAACATACCCAACATACTATACAAACATGGATCACCGGAAACCAGCACCGCAACCCTATATCCTGCGTCACGCTCTGCACGAATCCGATCACATACTGTAGCGATTGGTTCCATGGGTGCTGTCCGTTTGGCAAGAGGTGCGTGCCGTGCGGCGGCAAAGACCACATCCGCTTGATCAATGGCGATACGCGCTTCATTGGTCAACAAATTCTCACGCCCTGGTCCTACGCCGATCAGCTGAATCAAATTCATACGCCTTCTACTCCGTATCCGCGTGGAGTCACCAATTTACCATCGATCACGCGAGAATGAGAATTGCCAATAAAAACAGTAGTGAACATATCAACCTGCGCATTACGCAACTCGCCGAGAGGCAATACAAATCCTTCCTCGCCGTCTCGCCCAATGTTACGCGCAAACCCTGCGGGGGTTTGCGGACCTCTATATTTTAATATGATATCACACGCCTTCTGCAAATAATCTCGACGCTTATGACTCATCGGATTATACAGCACGATTACAAAATCTGCTTCCGCAGCGCATTCCAAACGCTTTTCAATGGTCGCCAAAGGAGTCAACAAATCAGAAAGGCTAATGACCGCAAAATCGTGCGTCAAGGGCGCGCCGAGCAACGCGGCGCCCGTCGTTGCCGCAGTCATTCCGGGAATAATCTCCACATCTAGTCCCGTTCCCTGCGCCATTGTGAGCACCAACCCAGCCATACCATACACGCCGGAATCTCCAGAACAAACTACGGCGACATTCGATCCTTGCAACGCGCGATCTACCGCCATTCTACAGCGATCTTCTTCTCGCTTCATGGCAGTCGTAATGTATTCCTTATTTGGGAACAGCGGACGAACTAGATCTACATACACCGTATAGCCAACAATCACCTGAGATTCCTGCATGGCATGCAGTGCTTGCGGCGTAATTTGACTGGGTGAACCGGGACCTATCCCTATTACATACAGTTTCATCCATTCAACTCCTTAAAACGAACAGTAAATGGCTGGATCGCCAGCGCGATGGTTACGCCGTTATAAGCGGTCTTCGGTAATAATAAAGAACCTTTGGACCGCAACACTGCTGCGCGTTCGCACACATTGTCTACCCCTGTCACCGCCAATACACGCTCTGAAGGTGTAAAATGCCCTTCGACGCTTTGAAGCTCTTCTGCGTTATAGAATACGGTTTCAAGTCTCATTCTTTCAGCGAAACGCAATAAACCTGCTTCATTACGCTTCAAATCAATTGACGCGATAGCCCCAATGCTTTCCTTTGCAATGTTTGCCTTCGCCAGTGCAAATTGAAGCGAATCGCAAATAGTTTCCTCCGAAACACCGCGCCTGCATCCTAGTCCAAGCGTAACAATGGGTGGAATGCACATCAATGTTTCTATAAACGGACTCGAAGGATGAATGCCGATATACAGACCACATTCTGTATCTGTGGATGTGATCAGACCCAAAGGGAGCCCGCCCTCCACTGGATATTCCGAAGAAAAACCGACCGTTTTCTCTTCGAGTAGAGCGTTTGCTATACCACGAATCGCCTTTGGATTTCGTAGGACGTATCCATTGCGCGCAGCCCAATCATCTACAGCAAATTTCCCATTCACATCGGTGGCGGTACTAATAACGGCGACTCCTCCCGTAAAGTCCGCAATGCGCCTCGCAAGCTGATTTGCGCCGCCAATATGCCCCGAAAGCAACGATACGACATATCGTCCTTTTTCATCCATGCTCAATACAGCGGGATCGGTCAACTTTGACTTCACAAATGGCGCAACGGCGCGCACTGCAATACCGGCAGCTCCTATGTATACAAGCGCATCCGCCTGCGGAAACCAACGTTCTGTCCAAGTTTGTATGCCTTCCGTACTTTCGAGCTGTGCTACGTCTGCGATCCTAGGCGCAGCATAGGCGGTTGCATCGTATCCATTATTCCGCAAAGCATTGGCAACTTTATTCGCCAGTATAGCACCATACAGCGTAAACGCAGCGATTTTAATGGTCACTGCGCGTCACTACCTTTTCGGAACATATGTGAAAAACTAGGATCATACAGCAATGAACGCTCATAGTCGGCACCTAAAAAGCTGCCAACCAGTATCATTGCCGTTTTGGTAATGGCATTGCGCTCGGCAGTCTCTTCCAAATTAGAAACAGTGCAGCGCAGTACCTTCTGCTCTGGCCAAGAAGCCTTATATACAATGGCGGCGGGAGTATCCTCCGGATATCCCCCCTCAATGAGTTCTCTCGAAAGATCTTTTAGCAATCCCGTACTCAAGAAAATCGCCATGCTTGCTCGATGCGCTGCCAACGAGCGCATATTCTCTTTTTCCGGTACTGGCGTACGCCCCGGCATTCGGGTAATAATAACCGTTTGCGATTGTCCTGGTAAGGTAAATTCTGCCGGGATTGCCGCAGCAGAAGCGCAAAATGAACTGACACCTGGAGTAACATCGTATTGTATTTGCAAAGCGTCCAATCGATCCATCTGTTCGCGAATTGCACCGTAAATACTCGGATCACCGGTGTGCAACCGAACGGTCACGCCTCCGGACGCTTCTGTTTCCTGCATGGCATATATAACTTCTTCCAGCGTCATAGAAGCGCTGTTTAATATTTTGCAGTCGGGCTTTGTTTGCGCCAATAGTTCAGGATTTACGAGCGAACCAGCGTAAATAACCTGATCCGCCTCCTGTAAAAGACATTGTCCACGAACTGTAATTAGATCTACCGCGCCTGATCCTGCGCCAACGAAATGAACCATATTATTGCCGCTCCTCTCCGATAAAGCGCTCTATGGCTGCTTCAAAGCCTTCGGTTTTTGCAAGCGTGCCGCGAACATTTGTAAACATCAACAATTCAACCGTGTGCTGCAGACGCGCTTCAATATTATTCTTTGCCTTTTGCAGTATGCTCTGCAAAACGGGCGCAATCGGTATTTCCTTTTCCAATACATCAATTGCATGATCAACTGTGGCGGATGCGAGCAGCTCACGCGCCGTATGCGGGGAAATACCCTGTGTCGCTGCATATGCGGTGAATATATCCATTCGGCAGTCGCCATATTTGGAATGCGTGTTAAACATATTACCAGCGAGTTTAATGGTTTTTCCCAGATGCCCCGCCAAAATGATCTGCTCAAAATCGTGCGATTTGGCGCTATCTAAAATCTCTCCAATGAAATTGGAACAGCGGATGATACTGCGCTCGTCGATATTGTATACCTCCGTAAGATAATCCTTTCCATAGTTACCGGGAGTAATCAGTATAGTTTTTCGTCCTTGCGCCGCACGCATATTGACCTCCACCTTGATGGAATCGACCAAGGCCTGTTCGCTCATGGGTTCCACAATTCCACTCGTTCCCAATATCGAGAGTCCGCCTACAATGCCGAGACGAGGATTAAACGTTTTGCGCGCCAGCACTTCGCCTTCCGGCAATGTGACGAGTATATCAACGCCGACTTCTTCTCCATAGCGATCGAGTACACGCTTTACTTCAGAGGCAATCATACGCCTTGGCACAGAATTAATGGCGGCATTTCCTACCGGCTGATCCAAACCCGGCAATGTTACACGACCGACGCCTTTGCCTCCATCAATGGTAATGCCAGAACGACTTGAGAGTGTTGCCCTTGCAACAACGGGCATTCCATTGGTGATATCTGGATCATCCCCTGAATCCTTAATTACGCACGCACTCGCCCAACCTTCACCGGTATGCACATCGGCAATGGGAATGATGATTTCTCCGCCGGCTGGCACAGAAATCGGAATTTCAGCGATTCGGTTTGCGAAGAGCAGCATTTCTGTGGCGGCTGCGGCTGCCGCTGCTGCGCAGGATCCCGTGGTATATCCACAGCGAAGACGTTTACCCCCTGACATCACATATCGATCCATTGACAAAAGCCTCCGCAAGAAAAAAGCGATGAAGCGCAAGCGCATCCATCACTGCCAATTTCTCAATGTGGAACGCGTTCGCCTTTAGTCCGAAGATCGCAACACGATCTTTGTGGGCAGGTCTTCTGACTCGAACATACAACTTCCGCCTTCCCGAGCATTAGTCAGTGGCAATCATGGAAGTCTCATTTCACACAGCAGCGGTCCTGTCGGGGAATCACACCCCGTTCCCTTTTCACCCGAATTTCTTCGGACACCCACAAATTATCCACGAAAAGTATAGCATAACCAATAATAAAAAGCAAATATATTTTGCCGACACGTATCACGACCGCGCATAAATCAGTTTACGCGCGGTCAATGTTTCGTTATTCATTGATTGTTTTGTTTATGGATTCCACAAGCTCAATCAGTTCTTCGGGACGATGAATGCGGAATTCAGGTATCTCCTCAGGGTTATGAGGTTGATAACGATAGCGCGGCGACCAATCAAGCAGCACGGAGCGAATTCCAAAGCGATTTGCGCCAACCACATCGCGCTCTATGTTGTTTCCAACCATGAGCACGCGGCGTTTATCCGCATCCGTCAACCCTAGTCGATCCATAGCGGTTTGGAACATATCTTGAGCAGGTTTTTGACTGTGGAGCGCCTCTGAAATCACTTCTGTGGAAAAAATGTGCAGCAAACCATTTTCCCCAAGAATATTGTGAAATGATTCTACCAGACCATCCGCTACCATAGCAATGGTATAGCCGCGACGATGAAGCTCCAGCATAGTCTCTTTAGCACCCGGGATGCACTTGGCGTGGTAAACCACACCCTCCGAAACCTCTCGCACCTCCGTGCCTTCATCAATAATGGTATCGCCAACATCGGTAAAAACAATTATTTTGGGTTCCATTGTATTTATCCTTACATTATAAATTATGAATCAACTCAACACTTCCGGCGGAATGTCCGCCAAAGGACTGTGAAAGCGTTCGCGTACCTCATCAATGGGCGAGCGATAAACCTTTGTTGAATCGCTCAGAATTTGCTTGCGATATTCAGAAGGAGGCATCCCAACATTTTTCTTGAATTCCTTCGAAAAATGGAACTGATCTCCATACCCTACCGCTGTTGCCACCATATCGATAGATAGATTCGGTTTTTTGAGTAGTACGGCAGCTTTGCTCATACGATAGTAAATCAGATAATCCCGCGGTGAAAAACCAGTCAAATTTTTGAAAACATTGTACAACGTTTTTCTGTTCCCGCCCGCAGATTGAGCAATATCTTCTACCGATATATCGGATTGATAATGAATATCAATAAAATCAAGCGCACGCAATAAAAAAGCCTCGGGTTGCGTATTGAGCACTGGTTTTTCCACAAAAGCATGATCCAGAAGAAACGCGAATATGTCGTAGAGTTCTGACATGATTTTACAATAGCGATTGGGCATATGTCGGGAAACATCTACCAGACGGTCGAAATACTGCATTAGTTCGCCTGAATCACTGTCCTCAAACACGGGATCGAATATATTTAGGTGCGCTCGATCTAGATACTTATCTACCAAATATCCGGAAAAAGCAACCCAACTTACGTTCATAGTGTTTCTGAACTCCGATTTAATCAGTGTTTCGACATTGGGAAACACCACAAAGCCTTGCCCCTCTTCGATTTTATGCGTAACCTGCTTTTGTGTAACGTATCCCTTTCCCTCTTTTACAAAGTACAACACATAGTAATCTGAACGTATCTCTTTTTCAATGGAAATATCTTGATTACCGCAGTTATATACGTTGAGCGTCAAGTTTAAATGCGTACGATCGCTAATATGAATACTTACGTTACGTTCCATGGTTTCCCCTTTTTCTATTATCACTATCGCACTGCCGCGGTGTTCCAGCACGCGACCCACCTTCCGTTATTCTCCACAAGAGGCGGATATTCCTTCTTGCAGCGTTCTGTACAATATGAGCAACGGGGATGAAAGTGACATCCGGAAGGCGGCGCAGCCGGATTCGGTACCTCACCCTGCAACACAATGCGATGAATCTTGCGGTCCGGATCAGGCTGAGGTACTGCGGAGAGCAGCGCTCGCGTATAAGGATGCAGCGGGTTTGCGAAGAGATCTTCCGTGGGAGCGAGTTCCACCATACGCCCAAGATACATTACCAGCACACGATCAGAAATATGTCGCACTACGGAAAGCGCATGGCTAATAAACAGATAGGTTAAATGATATTCCTTCTGCAAATCTTCCAATAGATTGATGATTTGGGCTTGAATGGATACATCCAAGGCGGAGACCGCTTCATCGCACACAATTAATTTGGGTTGAAGTATGAGCGACCGCGCAATGCCAATGCGCTGCCGCTGTCCACCCGAAAAAGCGTGCGGATAGCGGCGCAGAAAAGCACGATTCAAGCCGACTTGCTCTGCAATTCTATCCACGGCTTGTTCTATTTCACGTTTGCTGAGCTTTGTATTGTAGCGTAAGGGTTCGCTAATAATATCAAATACCGTCATTCTGGGGTCCAGCGAAGCGTACGGATCCTGAAATATCATTTGGATATCCTTACGATATTTCTTCATCTGCGCACCAGAGGACTGTAAGAAATCGATTGTGCCGTCTTGTTCAGTGTGGAACAATACTTGACCCTCCGTGGTCTCTATGCCGCGCACCACACAACGTCCAAGCGTTGTTTTCCCGCAACCGCTCTCACCCACGATTCCAACGGTTTCTCCATTATAAACATCCAAATTGATTCGGCTCAGGGCATGTACTTGAGCTTTTCCTGAATCGTACACCTTGGAAAGGTTTTTGATTTCTACGAGTAACTGATCGCTCATCGTGCACCTCCCTCTTCCATGCGCAGACAACGCACAGAATGTCCCTGCTCAACGTTCATCAAATCAATATTCGCCACATCGCACCTACCCTTTATGCAGACCGTACAACGCTCGTGGAAACCGCAGCACGGTTTCATATTCACCGGAAGCGGCACCATGCCATCGATCACAAAGAGCTTCTCCTCGCGGTTTTGATCCATCTTAGGCAGAGATCTAAGCAATCCACGCGTATAGGGGTGCTGTGGATTGTGGAAAATCTGTTGCACTGAACCGTATTCCACAATTTCGCCCAGATACATAACCGCCACATTATCGCACATATTGGCGACAGTGCCCAAATCATGCGTTATAAACAGTATGGACATACCAAACTCACGCTGCAAGCTCTTCATTAACTCCAATATTTGCGCTTGAATGGTTACGTCCAGAGCCGTAGTAGGTTCGTCTGCAATGAGAAAATCAGGATTGCAGCATAGCATCATGGCAATTAGTGCGCGTTGTAGCATACCGCCGGAAAATTCATGCGGGTACTGATCAATGCGCTTTTCCGGATTCGCGATGCCCACTTTTTTCAGCATGGCGAGCACGCGATCACGCACTGCCGCTTTTCCAACCTCCGGCTCATGCAACCGGATAATCTCGCCCAATTGATTGCCGATGGTATACAACGGTGAAAATGCAGTCATAGGTTCCTGAAAAATCATAGCGATCTCCGCACCGCGAATTGCACGGAACTCATCCCCATCTTGCTCTAGGGAGAGCAAATTGACGATCTCGCCGTTTTTTTTGCGAAAAGCGATGGTTCCTTCTGCAGTACAGTTGGAAGGATTGATTCCAAGAACTGTTTTGCTGGTTACTGACTTTCCGCAGCCGCTTTCGCCTACTAATCCCAGCGTTTCCCCTTTTTTCATGGAAAAGGATACGCCCCGCACCGCATTTAACACATAATCATCTACATTGATATTGACTTTCAGGTCGCGTACCTCCAGAATGTTTTCAGGAGAGATGCTCGCTTCACGCTGCAAGGGAGATTTTCTTCTTGTAAACCACATATTCGTCATATCCTCCCTTACTTATACGGGTCCGCAGCATCGCGCAAACCGTCGCCCATGAAATTAAACGCCAATACTGATAAAAATACAAATACCATTGGGATCAGTTTCCAACCATAGAACATGATCGTTTCCAGTTTATTGGTTTCTTGCAGCAACACACCCCAACTCGTAGCCGGAGAGCGCAAACCCAAGCCCAGAAAACTCAATGTAGTTTCACCCATGATT
>JAFUAR010000185.1 GCA_017460585.1 Clostridia bacterium | reverse complement strand
GCCCCGGTCGATTCAAAGAATCGAGCGGGACACCGCCGAATTGAAAATTCGAGCGCCGCGCCGCGGGCGGGGACGTGTCCCCCGTCCACCTACTGTGAAGCCGTAGGCTGAACAGTAACAAGTAAGAAGCAAAGAAGGGGGGAGACAATCCGACTCCCCCTTTGGTTTTCAATACGATGTCCGATATTAGGCGACTTTCCGGCGCGTGGATCGCGCTTGTGGCGCTGGCGCTCGATCAGTGGAGCAAGCGAGCGGCGCTGCGCATGAATCGCCCCGTCGAATGGGCGGGGCTGTTTGCGTTGCGCCCCACCGCCAATAGCGGCGTGGCGTTCAGCCTGCTTGCCGGAAATCGGCTGCCGCTCATCTTAGTGACCGCGCTGGTGCTGCTCGCGCTCGCGGTCGCGCTCCTTGCCCGACCCGATTGGTTTCCCCGCGCCGCGCGCACGGGGCTTTGGATGGTTTTGGGCGGAGGCGTGGGCAACCTGATCGACCGGCTGCGCATGGGCGAAGTGATTGATTTTATTGAACCGCTGTTTGTGCGCTTCGCTACCTTCAACGTCGCGGATTGCTTTGTTGTGGTCGGCGCATTGGTCGCGGCAATCGCGCTGCTGGCGAAGCCGGGCGGCGGGCAGCCGCAATAAATCCAGCGAAAGGAATTCCGATATGTCCGATACCCGTTTCAGATTCGTATGCGATCATTCCGAGCGTTTGGACGCGTTTCTTTCGCGCGAAGCGGACATCACCCGTTCGCGCGCTGCGGCGCTCATACGGGAAGGGCGTGCGTTTGTGGCGGGAACGCCGCGCGAGAAGGCGGGCTGGATGCTGAAGGCGGGCGACGCCGTGGAGCTCGTATTGCCGGAGCCGAAGCCTGCGAACGTGCAGGCGGAGGATATCGATATTTCCATACTCTATCAGGACAACGATCTGGCCGTGGTATTCAAGCCCAGCGGCATGGTGGTGCATCCCGCCCCGGGCAATGAAGCCGGCACGCTGGTCAACGCGCTACTCGGCAGGCTGGATAACCTTTCCGGTATCGGCGGGGAGCTTCGCCCGGGCATTGTGCATCGAATCGATAAGGATACCTCGGGGCTGCTGCTCGTGGCGAAGAACGACCGCGCGCACGTCAGCTTATCGGAGCAAATCAAGGCACACAGCGTGCACCGCGCGTATATGGCGCTGGTACAGGGCGGGTTTCACGAACCGGAGGGCTTCGTGGATGCGCCCATCGGTCGCCATCCAACCGATCGGAAGCGCATGGCGATCGTGCCGGATGGGCGCGAGGCGCGCACCAATTGGTTCGTGCGCCAGCCGCTCAAGGGGGCGACGCTCATCGAGGCGCGGCTCACCACGGGGCGCACGCACCAAATTCGCGTGCATATGGCGTCCATCGGGCACCCTGTGCTGGGCGATCCGGTATACGGGTCCAAGAGAGCGCAGTGGAACATTTCCGGCGGACAGCTGCTGCACGCGTTTCGCATCGGCTTTATTCATCCGTCGACCGGCGAGGAAATGCTGTTTGAAGCGCCGCCGGAGGAGCGGATGGTTCGCTGGATCATTCGGCTGGGCGGTCAGTGGTCGCCCGAACAGTCGGGATTCTTTACTACCAGTTTGGAGGCATAACCCTTGAAGCGTATTTTCCTGTTATCGTGTATGGCGGCGCTGCTGTTCGCGCTGCTGTCCGCGTCGGCGCTGGCCGCGACCTCGCCCTATTATATCGAGGTAGACATCACCAACCAGATCGTCACGGTGTATCGGAAGGACGACGTGAGCGAATCGGGCATCGTGCGGCAGATGATTTGTTCCACAGGCGCCAAGAGCACGCCGACCATTCAGGGTACGTTCACCCTGCCGGAGAAGACCAAGTCCTCCGAGCGCACGGAGTGGTACCGCTTCTCGGATTGCTGGGGCAAGTGGGCTACGCGCATTCGCGGCGGTTATTTGTTCCATTCCATACTCTATTCCTCGAAGACCTCCGGTCCCACCAAGGCGAGCTTAAACGCGTTGGGCACGCCCGCCAGCCACGGCTGCGTGCGCCTGCAGGTGGGCGACGCGTGGTGGATCGCCATGAACTGTCCGCCGGGCACCAAGGTGAAGATCTACGAAAGCGGCGAGCTCGACGAGGAGCTGCGCGAGCTGGTGATGAACCATACCTTCGACGTGAACGAGGAAACCTATGAGCAGTTTACCAACGGCTTGAGCACGCTGCGCCTCAACAGCTGGGGCGACCGCGTGCGCGAGCTGCAGGCGCGGCTCAATCTGCTGGGCTACGACTGCGGCAATCCGGACGGCATATTTGGACAGAAGACCTACGACGCGGTGGTTTTGTTCCAAACCCAAAATGGCTTAAAGAAGAAGGACGGGCGCGTAACGGAGAAGGTTTGGAACCTCATATTCTCCGATTCCGCCGTGGTCGCGCCCATTGTGGACGGCTCCAGCGGTCTGCACGTGCAGGCGCTGCAGCAGGCGCTGCGCACGCTTTGCCTCTATTCGGGCGATATTACCGGCGTGTATGACGAGGCGACCGCGCAGGCGCTGCTGGCTTACCAGAAGGCGTTTGATTATACGCAGGATGGCAAGCCGACCGCTTCGCTGTGCAAGGCGATCGTCGCCCGCGCGGAACAGGTGCGCGCGCAGTTTGACGGCGGCGAATATATCGCAGTAGGCGTGTCGGCGCAGCGCGAGCTGGCAAAGGTCAACGTGAAATCCACGCTGAAGCTGCGCAGCAAGGCGAGCACCTCCGCTTCCACCGTCGCCACGCTCAAGAAGGGCGATATTGTGCTGGTGCTGGAAAAGAGCAAGTATTGGAGCCGCGTGCAGTTTGGCGAAAAGCTGGGCTATGCCAAGAATACATACCTGACCTTCTATACGCAGGAATACGCTTCCTACGTTTACGCCACGCCCACGCCCGTACCCACCGCAACGCCCGTGCCGACGCCTACGCCGGAGCCCCTGCAGATCGCCTCGGATACCACGCTCAAGCTGGGCGACGAGGGCGAAGCGGTCGAAAACCTGCAGCGCGCGCTGATTGCGTTGCGCCTGCTTTCCGCGGAGCCCACCGGCATATTCGACGAAGCGACGCGCGACGCGGTGGCGCAGTTCCAGCGCGTTCAGGGCGTTCAGGCGACCGGTCAGGCGGATCCGGCGCTGCAAACGAAGCTCTTTGCCGAGGAGCAGCGCGTGAAGCATGAATTCCGCGGTATGGTATATACTTCGCAAACCACGGAAACTCAGGCGGCTATGGCGAAGGTCAGCGCCAAGAGCGTGCATCTGCACAAGAGCGCCAGCTCCGGCAATGCGCTCGCCAGCCTCAAGAAGGGCACGGTGGTGCAGGTGCTCGATAAGGGTAAATCATGGACCAAGGTACAGTACGGCACGCTGGTTGGCTATATCGGCACGCGCTACCTGAGCTTCTACACCGAAGAGCGCTGGACGATTGAATACGTGCCGCTGGGCACCATTGAGCCTACCGAGGCGCCCGAGGAGACGCCGGAACCCATGGAAACGCCCGCACCGGAGGCGAGCGAGGCGCCCGAATTGGGCGAAGCGCCGGAGGATACCGAAGTGCCGGAGCAAAGCGACGATTTGACCGAAACGCTTGCGCCGACCGAGGAACCGGAAGCGATAGAAGACCTCGAACCCACTGAAGAGCCCACGCCCGACCCGACCGCCACGCCCATGCCGCGCCCCATGTATGCGTTTGTCAAGAGCGAAACCAGCCTGTACCGCATAGAAAACGGCAAGGCGGAGCTGGCGCGCACCGCGCTGGAGGGCGAATGGTTCGAAGTGATCGACTGCGAGGGTGAATTTGCGCAGGTGCGCGATGGCGGCGCCGCGCTGTACATTCCCGTAAGGGATATTCGCCTGAGCGAAACCAGACCCACTCCTCTGCCCGAGCTGACGCCCGAACCGGCGGAGCTTGAGGAGGAAACGGGAGAGGCGGCGGAAGCGGAGGAAGCCGCGTAACGCCCCGGATGTATGCGCAATCCCCGACAGTGATTTGTCGGGGATTTTGCGTTTCTTGAACGCGATGTATGCAGCAACAGCTTTCGGGGTATCACCGCTTTCACGGGTATTGCGACGCGACATATAGGCGTGATATAATACTCAATAGCAAACGGAATCATGTGTGCCGATACAGTGAGGGTGCAGAGCTTTTGCCGCATTGAGGTTGCGCGGATGTGCTTCACGGCGATAATACGTCTCCGTTGCGGAGCGGTATGTCAGAGTCGCGCGAATATCTGCGCGAGTGCTACTTTGCGGGCAGAATTTTAGAGTGACGGGAGGCGCAAGCGCATGGATCATTGCCAAAGCGGCGAATTGGATGCGGCGGTTGACCGCATAACGTATATGGAAAGCGCCTATACGCGGGCGGAGGCGCAAACGCGCCGTCTGGCGGACGCCCTGAGCCGCTATGCCGAAATGCTCCCCGAGGCAAAGGCGCTTTCGGAGTATTACGGCGGCGAGGCGTGGTACGCCGATCGCGCGTTGGATGAGCGCGGGCAAATTCCAGAGGATTTGAAGCGCGGCGTGCTGGCGGAGGATACGCTGTACAACTGGCTGGGCGAAACGCGCGAGCTCGCCCTGACCATGCTGGAAACGGCGACGAGAATATTAAAGGATCTCTAAATATATGGGGAGAAGCACCGTTACATGAGCATAGTTACCGAAAAATGGCTGTCACACGAATTTGAGTATTCCAACATTGTTCGCGGCAGAGCGTATTTCAAAAGCGGTCGCGTGATTACGTACAACGAGGAATGGCTGCCGAATGGGCTGAGTATTCAGAGTATCGTAAAAGGAACGAAGCTGTACAAGGTCAATATCCATTTCGATGATTTGAATGATCTCGATAGCGGGTTTTACCACTGTTCCTGCCCGCAGTGCGAGGAATGGTTCGAGTGTAAGCACATTGTCGCCGTGTTGTATCATCACATGAGTTTGCAATAGGCGCAAAAGGGTATAGACTTTGCGCCAAAGGCAAAGCCGAAAACCAGCAAAGAGGCAAAGAAGCTGCTGGAGCGGTATAAGGAGCGCGCGTTCACAGAGGGCGACGCGCCCGAGCAGCCGGTGCGGCTGGTGCCTATACTGCACCCCAGCTCCTATCAGGGACCGTATCTTTCCTTCAAAGTCGGAAATAGCCGCCTGTATGTATTGAAAAACCTCGTCGAATTTAGCAATTGCGTTGCCGAAGGCTATATTCATTCCTATGGAAAGAAGCTCAGCTTTCGGCATACGTTGGATGCATTTGACGAACCGTCGCGTCGCGTCGTTCGCTTTATTCAGGCAATGGTCTATTCCCGAATCGCCGCCAATGACGGCTACATTTCAGGCTATTATCGGGATTGGCCATCAGATGCCGTTCTGCTTTCCAAGGATGTGCTCGAATTGCACTTTGAGGAAATTCAGGCGATTTGCCCGCAATCGGAAAAGGGCGAATTATGTGTCGTGGAGGATTTCGATCCACCCGTCCATTTGAAGTTTTCCTCGGTAGATGGAATGATCTGCCTGCAGCGAACCACAGGGGCGGATGCGTATGCGCAGGTGAACGGTTGGCGGCATACCTTCCTGATTGGCGAAGGGCGGATAACGCGCGCTTCTTTGGGCTATTCCGCCGCCATGAAGGACCTGCTTGAAGCGTACCAAGAGCGTATGACGTTTCTGCCGGAGGACCTTTCTACCTTTTGCAGCGTGGTATTGCCGGAGATTAAGCCCTATGTGCAAATCGAGGACCCTCAAGGGCTGCTCGAACAGTATATGCCGGAGGAGTGCGTTCCGCAGTTCTATTTCGATTTGTCGAATCAGCAGCAGCTGAACTGCGCGCTCAGGTTTCGCTATGGGGAACGGGTACTGCCCTATCCGTGCGAGGATGCGCAGGGTATTCGGCGCGACGTTCGCGCGGAGGACGCCGCGTTGCGACTGCTGGAGCACAATTTTATATGGCAACAGAGATACAAGCGCTTTGTATGGGATGAAGCGGGAGATCTGTACGATTACCTGATCGACGGGCTCGATCGCTGCAGAATGCTGGGAGAGGCGTATCTCTCAGACAGGCTTCGCGCCAAGGAAATTCATGCTTCCACGGCGGCGGTGGGCATTTCCGTTTCAGGAGGCGTGCTCACGCTGGCGCTGGATACGGGCGGATTTCCGTGCGAGGAGTTAGAGGCGCTGTACCAGAGCCTGCTGCAGCGGCGCAAATATCACCTATTGCAGGATGGTCGCTTTATGCGCATCGAGGGCGACGGTGCGGGTCTCGAGGCCATTGCCGAAACCGCGCATATGATCCAGCTCTCGCCCGAACAGCTGCGGGAGGGCAGCGTGCGAATGCTTGCCTTCCGCGCATTGTATCTGGACGCTATGCTCGACAAGAAGGATGGCGTGCGCGTGCAGCGCGACCAGCAGTTCAGGGATATGGTGCGCCGCTTTAAGACCGTGGAGGATAGCGATTACGCCATGCCCGAGGGCATTTTAGGCGAGCTGCGCCCCTATCAGGAAACCGGCTATCGCTGGCTGAGAACGCTGGAGAGCTGTGGCTTCGGCGGCATATTGGCCGATGAGATGGGGCTCGGCAAAACCCTGCAAACCATCGCCTTCTTCGCCTCGAAGCCGAGGCGCGAAACGGGGCTGCCCCATTTGGTGGTGTGTCCGGCGAGCCTCGTGCTCAACTGGCAGGATGAGCTTGCGCGGTTTGCGCCTGCCCTCAAGGCGAGTTTGATCGCGGGTAATTTGCATGAGCGTAGGGAGCAGCTCGCCCGCGAGGATGACTCGGATGTATGGATCACCAGCTACGATCTGCTCAAGCGCGATATCGATCTATATGCCGAAAAGCGTTTTTACGCCTGCGTGCTGGACGAGGGGCAATTTGTCAAGAACCAATCCACCAAGGCGAGCAAGGCAGTCAAGGCGATCAACTGCGCGCAACGCTTCGTGCTCACGGGTACGCCCATTGAAAATCGCCTGAGCGAGTTATGGAATCTGTTCGATTTCTTAATGCCGGGTTATCTCTACAGCCATCAGCGCTTTATGGAACGGCTGGAAAAGCCCATTATTCGCAAGGACGACGCGCAGGCGCGGCAGCAGCTCGCGCGGCTGGTGCGCCCCTTCATGCTGCGCAGGCTGAAAAAGGACGTGCTGCGCGAGTTGCCGGATAAAATGGAATATGTGCGCCGCATACCGCTTACGGAAGAGGAGCGCAAGGTGTATCACGCGCAGGCGATGCAGGTGCGCAGCGAGCTGGCGGGCAGCCAAGAGCGTATGCAAATACTGGCGGCGCTCACGCGGCTGCGGCAGATTTGCTGCGACCCCAACCTCGTGTTTGAAAACTATGCGGGCGAAACCAGTAAGCTGGAGGCGTGCATGGAGCTGGTGGCGAGCATGACCGAAAACGGGCACCAGATATTGCTCTTTTCACAGTTTACATCCATGCTCGATGTCATTCGCGAAAGGCTGAACGCGGCAGGTATTTCCTCATATACTCTGCAGGGCTCTACTCCGCGCGAGGAGCGGGCGCGGCTGGTTCGGCAGTTCAACGAAGGAGGCGCGCAGGTGTTTTTAATATCGCTCAAGGCGGGCGGCACCGGCTTGAACCTAACGGCGGCGGACGTGGTGATTCATTACGACCCGTGGTGGAATATCGCGGCGCAGAATCAGGCGACCGATCGCGCGCATCGCATCGGTCAGGTGCACAGCGTGCAGGTGTATAAGCTGATTGCCGAAGGTACCGTAGAGGAACGAATACTGGAATTGCAGCAGCGCAAGGAACAGCTCTTGGATGCCGTAGCCGCAGAGTCGGGCGAAGGCATTCTCAGCATGAAGCCGGAGGAGCTGCTGGCGCTCATTGAAGAATAGAAGAAATTGATGTGACCAAGGGGGATGACGAAATGAAGCTTTATATTTCCGCCGATATCGAGGGAACCGCGGGCATTACGCTGTGGGATGAAACGGAAAACGGACATCCGCGCTACGGCTATTTTTCCGATCAGATGAGCCGCGAGGTTGCCGCCGCCTGCGAAGGGGCGTATGCGGGCGGCGCGAGCGATATACTCATTAAGGACGCGCACGACAGCGCCTGCAATATCATACCCCGCCTGCTGCCGGAGGAGGTTCGGCTGTTCCGCGGCTGGGGGAGCGATATTCTTTCCATGATGGCGGGTTTGGACGCGAGCTACGACGGCGTGTTCTTCACCGGCTATCACTCCGGCGCGGGTATGGATACCAACCCGCTCTCGCACACCATGAACACGCGCAACAACTACGTGAAGATCAACGGGCAAATCGCGCCGGAGCTGCTGATCAACGGCTTGACCGCCGCCTATTTCGGCGTGCCGATTCGCTTGGTCACGGGCGATCGGGGCTTGTGCGATTGGATTCATGCCATCAACCCCAATATCGAGACCGTGGCGGTGAGCGAAGGGCATGGGCGCGGCTCCATATCCATCCATCCCAACAAGGCGATTCGGTTGATTCGCGAGGCGGCGAACCGCGCAATGGCGCTGCCCAAAGAGGCGTGTATGCTGCATCTGCCCGATTCGTTCAAGGTGGAGATCAGTTTTAAGGAGCATTCTAAGGCGAAGAACGGCTGCGCGTTCCCCGGGGTGCGCCAGACGGGACCCTACGAAATTGCCTACGAAACGGACGATTACATGAACGTGCTGCGTATGCTTGACTGCACGCTGTAAACGTGGGCGACAAGATTTTTGTTGAAGTTTTCTGTGCAAACAATGAAAAAGCGGTTTGCATAAGAGGATTTTTGTATTATAATGAATGCACGGCGGCTGGACGTTTCGCTCAGCCGCCGAATATGAATTACGGAAGGGGAACATTGGAATGAAGCGAATACTTGCCTGTGTGCTGGTGCTCATGCTGGCGCTGACCGCGATCGGCGTGGTAGAGGAGGAACCGGCGGAGAACGTGATATTAGAGGAACCGATGGAAGCGACCGTAGAAGTAGACTCCCAAAATATTTCGGGGGGGTACTGCGCCTGTTGAAATAGAGGAAACCGAGTGGGAAGAAGCCGCTGCTGAACTCAAATTAGTTGATCCCGAGACCGATATGAAACCCGAAATATACGCGGACGCGGAAACGGCGAACGCGGAACTGCCCATTGAAACGCCTGTCTTAGAAGAACCTGTTTTAGAAGAGTCCGATCTGGAGATCATTTCAGAAGATAATATCGATATTGAACCATTAGATGAAGACGCCCTCGCGATTATTGAGAGGACGACGATTCCATATGGCGGGAACAGCTTTGACAATGCAAAAAATCTGGAATTCCCCGAATACTATTTTGTCGAAAGAGATAAACGACTAAATTATTATGATAAGGTTAACTATGGGTGGTATAAAATTTCAGTTTTAGAAGCTGGAACCTATTATTTTTATGGAAAAACCGTTTATCCTACCAATGGATACATTTGTTTTTCCCTTGCCAATAAATATCAGGAATACGTCGCGTCAACCGATTGGGATACGAGCTTTATGGTTAAGGCGGAGCTTGAAGCAAATCAAACGTATTATTTGGAATATGACATGAAGAAATATTTAAACCCAAACGCAGAAAAAGCCGACCTCGCCATCTGTACGCCCACCAAGCACGCCGTTCCACTCTCCATTGGCGAGCAGTGCCCAGCCTGTAAGCGCATAGAAACCGGTGCAAGTCCGCAGACGCCCAAGCCGACGGCGATCATTACGCCTGCGCCTACCGCAACATTTACCCCTGTACCCACTGCCGCGCCAACGGTGAAACCCACCGCAACCCCGACAACTCAACCCACGGTAAAACCCACTGAGACGCCTACGCTCAAGCCCACTGCGACTCCGACGCCCGTACCTACGCCCGTGCCGACACCCGTGCCGACACCCGTGCCTACGCCTGTACCTACGTCCGTGCCCACGCCCACCCCGATTCCGACGGCACAACTTTTTTCGACTAGCAACGGCACGGTATCGGTCAATGTGGATAGCAGGCTTCAATTGATTCCCGCTTATTTCCAGAACAACGGCTGGACGGTATCCACATGGAAGTCCTCCAAGCCCAAGATCGCGACGGTTTCCGCCGATGGTCTCGTTATTCCCGCAGCAGAGGGCAAAACGAAAATCACCGTAAAGGCAACCAACAAGAAAAAACTCACCGTCACCATACAGGTGGTTGATCCCTACAAGCCTACTGCAGTAGCCTTCAATGCGTCCACGCTGGATATGGGCGTGGGTGAAAAGGTGATACTAAAACCAATCCTCAGCCCTTCTTCCGCACGGGCGAGCTACACATGGAAGAGCGCCAAGCCCAAGGTCGCGCGGGTGGATAACGGTGTGGTTACTGCGCTGGCAAAGGGTACCGCCAAGATTACCGTAACCACCCAGAATAAAAAGAAGGCGACAATCACCATAAAAGTGGGCGATCTGCGCGCCGATCGGCTGACCATTAGCGGATGGAGCGCTACCAACGAAGTGAGCGATAATTATGGTAGTTACGTGGCGGGCAACGCGTTCGATGGCAACCTCAAAACCACGTGGGCAGCATCCAGCGTGGGCGACAGCATCCGCTTTACCATCCAAACCGGCGGCAGGCGAGTATCCGGTATGCAGATCTGGGCTGGTTATCACAAAACCAGTAATCTGTTCAAGCTGAATTCCCGCCCGAAGCAGCTGGAATTGACTATAGGCACAAAGCGCTATACCATCAATCTGAATGATGCGATGAGTCCCGTATGGATTGATCTGAGCGATTTGCCTGCGGCGAGCACATATAGTTGTACGCTGACCATTAAGAGCATTTATTCAGGTAAGAAGTACAGAGATATTTGCATTTCCGAAATCGAAGCATATCCCCAATAAGAGCGAATCGATATGCGCCCCGCCGATTGCGTTCGGCGGGGTGCATTTTGCGCCATAATAAATTTCCGTTTTGTTTAAACTGAATTGATTTATTGTGTTATAATAGTATCTGCGTTGAGGAGGCGGAGGTGTGCTCCGCTTTCAAAGCAATCATCGCCCGCCTTGGGGCGGCGCGAAGGGAGGGTTCGGTTTGAACGAAAAATTCAAGCGTTTTTTGCATTCGCCGTGGATATTCCTAGTCGGATTCGTGCTGATACTGGCGCTGGTGAATCTGCTGGGCAACAGCCGCTCAGTACAGGCGCAGATCACCTATTCCGAGTTTTTGGATATGCTCGATCAGAATCAGGTTGAGTCGGTCGAGGTAGTGGAGGATCAGTTGATCATTACCCCGAAATCGCGGGGATACGGCGTGCCCGCGTACTACACCACTACGGTGGTATCCAACGACGCGCTGGTGGGCGAGCTGCGCGCGGCGGGGGTGGAGTTCTCCGCTTCCAAGCCTGCGCAGACCTTCTCCATATTTGATATTGTGATGAGCGGTGCCTCGCTGTTGATGATGGGCATTATGATCTACTGGATCGTATCGCTCTGGCGCGCCACGCGCAATAAGGGGGAAAACGGCAAGCAGAGCGGCATCGGCGGGTTCGGCGGCTTCGGCTTTGCCCGCAGCACCGCCAAGCAGTTCGACGTGCAGAATTGTACCACTCGCTTTACCGACGTGGCGGGGCAGGATGAGGCGAAGGAATCGCTCATCGAGATTGTGGATATATTGAAAAATCCCGCCAAGTACACCTCTGTGGGCGCGGAAATTCCCAAGGGCGCGCTGCTGGTGGGACCGCCCGGTACGGGCAAAACCCTGCTGGCGAAGGCGGTCGCGGGCGAAGCGGGCTGTCCCTTCTTCTTTGTGAGCGGTTCCGCATTTGTGGAAATGTTCGTGGGTACCGGCGCGGCGCGCGTGCGCGATTTGTTCCAGCAGGCGGCGAAGAAGGCGCCCTGCATCGTGTTCATTGACGAGATCGACGCCATCGGCAAAAAGCGCGACGGCACGGGCTTGGGCGGCAACGACGAGCGCGAGCAGACCCTTAACCAGCTGCTGGCGGAGATGGACGGCTTCGATCCTGAAAAGGGCATTATCGTGCTGGGCGCGACGAACCGCCCCGAAATTCTCGATAAGGCACTGCTGCGCCCGGGGCGCTTCGATCGCCGCATTCCGGTAGAGCTGCCGGATATGAAGGGGCGCGAGGAGATTTTGAAGGTGCACGCCCGCAAGAAGACCATGGCGCACGGGATCAACCTAAAGCGCGTGGCGGACGCCACCCCCGGCGCTTCCGGCGCGGATTTGGCGAATATATTGAACGAAGCCGCGCTGGCGGCGGTGCGCGATAATCGCTCCGCGGTCACGCAGGCGGATTTGGACAAGGCGACCGAGTTCGTGCTGGCGGGCAGCGAAAAGAAGAGCATGGTCATTTCGCCCGAAGAAAAGCGCATTATCGCCTACCATGAAATCGGTCACGCGCTGGTCGCCATGAAGCAGAAGGACGGCGCGCCGGTGCGTAAAATTACCATTATACCCCGTACCAACGGCGCGTTGGGCTTTACCATGCAGGCCGATGAGCAGGAGCACGTGCTCATGACCAAGGAGGATTTGACCAATCGCTTGCAGGTGCTGGTGGCGGGTCGAGCCGCCGAGGAGCTCATGTTTGAAACCTGCACCTCCGGTGCGGCGAACGATATCGAGCGCGCTACGGCGATTGCGCGCAATATGGTCAGCCGCTTCGGCATGAGCGATCAGGTGGGTCTCATGGCGCTGGATACGGTGGTCAACCAGTATCTGGACGGCGAGCTCCGCTCGAACGCTTCGCAGGAATCCGCCGCGATGGTGGAGCACGAAATGAAGAAGCTCATTCAGCAGGCGTACGACAGCGCCATGAAGGTGCTCAAGGAGAACGCGAGCACGCTGAACCATCTGGCGGAGTACCTGCTGATTCATGAAAACATCACCGGCGAAGAAATGATGCAGCTGGTGGAGGAGGAAAAGCACGCGGGCGAACCGGTGCTCGCGGGCGAGTTCAAAATCGAAGAGTAATTTCAGCAAGGCAAGACCGGCGCGGACGACATCTCCGCGCCGGTCAAACTGTTGATTCATAAAGGCAAAAATCTCTGCGGATCAACGAAAATCCGCAGAGATTTTTACTTGCTGCAGTGGATCG
>JAFUAR010000184.1 GCA_017460585.1 Clostridia bacterium | reverse complement strand
GCCGTGATGAATTTCCTGAAACAGGTTCATGAGCCCGTCCGCCGAGCGGGAATCGAGCTGACCCGTCGGTTCGTCCGCCAAAATCAATTTGGGCGAGGTGATGAGCGCGCGGGCGACGGATGCGCGCTGCTTCTGCCCGCCGGAGACCTCGTAGGGGTATTTTTCCAACAGCTCCTGTATGCCCAAACGGCGGGCGGTAGTATCCAGCAGCTGATCGAGCTCGCGTACGCTGCGCCGAGCCAGCACCAGCGGAAGCAGTATATTGTCCTTGAGCGAAAAGGTATCCAACAGGTTGAAATCCTGAAATACAAAGCCTAAATGATCGCGCCGAAACGCCGCGAGTTCCTTTTGAGGTACGCGACTCAAATCGCGACCGTCCAACCGTACCGCGCCGGAGCTCGGACGGTCCAACGCCGCCAGAATGTTGAGCAACGTAGTCTTGCCAGAACCGGATTCGCCCATGATTACGACGAATTCGCCTTCCTCCACCGTAAAGCTCACGTCTCGCAGCGCTTCCACGCGCTGTCCGCCAAAGCGGGTTACATAGTTCTTTTTGATATTTTGCGCTTCCAGCAATATTGCCATACCGTTAATGCGCCTCCTTACTTTTTGTTGCGTGCATAGCATAGCAAATGAATGGAAGCCGCGCCATCGAATCGGGTGACAAACGGGGTGACATTTTTGTCATCTGCTCATTCAACGTGGAAATTTGGCGTATGGAGGGAAAGCGTAAAGGAGGCTCCTTCGCCCGGGGCGGATTGAACGCTCAGCTCGTGCCCCAGCATATGCGCGCTTTTTTTGCATAGGTACAATCCAAGTCCGGTGGCGCCGCGAACGTTTCGTCCGTTCATGCCGGTAAAGCCCTTTTCAAATATGCGCGGCAGGTCCGCGGCGTCTATGCCGATGCCCGTGTCGCGTACCACAATGCTGGGCTGAGGTGTGGCGGTAATGGTCAACGTTTTCTCCGCCGCGTATTTAACCGCGTTGGAAAGCAGCTGCTCCAATATGAATTGCAGCCATTTGGCGTCCGTCAGCGCGCATACGCCGTTTGCCTCCACTGCAAGGCGAATGTGCGATTGTACCATAAGCGGCGCGTACTGTCGCACCGCGCGGCGAATGATGGGTTCCAGCGGCTGGTATTTGAGCGAGATATCGCCGCTTGGGTTTTCGAGCCGTTGATAATGCAGCGCCATATCGGCATACGCCTCTATGCGGGTCAGCTCCGCGCGAACGCGTCGTCCGGAGGGAAGGTCTTCTCCTTCCAACAGCATACGCACGGCGGCAATGGGCGTTTTGATTTGGTGTACCCACGCGGTGTAGTAGTCCAGCATATCGGCGCGCTCTCGGCGCAGAGCGTCGTCGAGCTCAATCAACGCG
This sequence comes from Clostridia bacterium, assembly GCA_017460585.1. Classification (GTDB taxonomy): domain Bacteria; phylum Bacillota; class Clostridia; order Christensenellales; family Aristaeellaceae; genus Faecivicinus. The sequence goes on along the minus strand of JAFUAR010000184.1, from coordinate 2,160 downwards.
TCGCGCTGCGCTAGCAATACGGATTGAATGACCGCCTCGGCGGGATTTTGCGCGGGCGGAAGTGGGTAATCGGGTAGGTCGGCGCAGTGCGCCATGCGCGCATATTCTACGAAACGGGAACGAAAATGGGCGAAATCCCACGCGGCTATGCCAATGACGGGCAGCAGCGCGAGCGCGGAGGCGTAGGCGACGACCTCCGTCGGAATCTGATAGAGGAAGAATACCGTAAAAAAGATCAGCGGTATGCTCAGAACGCATAGAATGGCTGCGCGGCGGGTGCGCAGCCACGCGCCGAACGGATGGAGTCCCTGTACCTTCATAAGCGAATTCCCTTATTCAATAATGTATCCAGACCCGACCTTTGTGGTAATGAACTGCACAAGTCCTGCTTCTTCCAGCTTGCGGCGCAGGCGATTCACATTTACGGTGAGGGTATTTTCCTCCACATACGCATCCATTTCCCATAGGCGCGTCATCAGAGCCTCGCGGCTCACTACGGAGCCCGCGTGTTCCATAAGCATTTCGAGTATGCGGTACTCGTTTCGAGTCAATTCAATGCGCCTCCCTTCGAAGGAAAGCGTCAGATCGTTCTGGTTGAGACTGGCGCCGCGATGGGCGAGCATGGGCGGCGCTTCGGAGATTTCGTAGCAGCGGCGCAGCACTGCCTGTAGCTTGGCGATGAGTACGCTCAGGTCAATGGGTTTGGCGATAAAATCGTCTCCGCCCATATTCATCGCCATGATGATGTTCATATCCTCGGCGGCGGAAGAGAGAAACACCACGGGCGTTTTGGCGACCTTGCGAATCTCGCGGCACCAGTGGTATCCATCGAAAAACGGAAGCAGCAGATCCATGATCACCAAATGCGGAGAGAAGGCATTGAATTCCTCCAGTACGCGGCGAAAATCTCGTACGATGGCGGGCTCCATGTTCCACTGGGAAATGCGATCGGCAATCGCCCCGGCAATTACGGGGTCGTCTTCTACAATCAATATGCGATACAAGGCTTTTTCCTCCGGCGAATAGAACGACCGCGAGGCGCATTAGCCCCGCGGCATAGAATGAACGCGTTTAAGCGCCGTTACGACCACGGCCAGTGGGTATAAATATATTCCAGTACGATGGCGTTGCCCGCGTTGTTTAACCGCGTGCCTGTGCCTTCCGGATCCAGACATCTGGATTCCGGCAGTGCGCCCTCCGAATCGCGCAGCGGCGAGCCGATATCGATCATAGCGATGCTCTCTCGCGCGCAGCGATCCGCCAATGCCGTATTGAACTGCATGAGCGTTTCGTTATCGGGCTCGGTCAAGTTGTTCGCCATGCGCGGAGTAAGCCCTGCCACGGCAATGTTGATTTGCGGATTGACCGCACGAATGCGCCCGACCAGTACCATGAGCTCCGCCGCGGCAGTCTGCGCGCCTATGGCGGGAATATCGTCGCGCCCCAGCATGAGCACTACGCAAGAGGCGCCCATGCGGGCAATCGCGTCCTCCAAAGTCATTTTCGTACCCTGAAACACGGGGTGAATCGAGGCTTCGCTCACAGGCTCCAATAGACCGTCTACGGTCAGCCCCTCCTGCACAAAGAATTTCGCGCTGCCCAGCGTATTGCTGTGGGTTTGTCGCTGTCGCTGTACGTAGTTGCCCAATATGAGCGCGCTTTCATCGCCCACGAACACAGTGCGGTCAAAATCCTCGTCCTCGGCGCGGCGCTGCGTGCCGATGCCTAACGCTATAGAAGCGCTAATCGAGCGGTTTTGCTGCGCGGAGGCTTCGCCCGCGACTGATTCCATGGTGGGGAAGGGCTGCACGTTGTGCGTTTGCTGCTGTGATGCCGATTGCACGCCGAAAAGCACCTCCGCGGCGGTAATGGGAACCTCCGTGGGCTCCGGCGTGGCGGTGGGCAGGGGCGTAGGCGTGGGCGCGATGGTCTGCGCGGGCATGGCGGGGCGGTTGATTTCACTATCCGGCACCCACAACGCGTCGCCCATGGCGCTGAACAATACAATCACGCAGGCGATTGCCGCAATGACCATGCCGATGGCGAGACCGCATACTACGCCCAGCAGCGTAACCTCCAACCGGCTGCGCTTGGAAGCGAAAGCCCGCTTTCTTCCCATCGGCATACCATTCCCCCGCTTTACATTGAATCGTTGTATTC
>JAFUAR010000183.1 GCA_017460585.1 Clostridia bacterium | reverse complement strand
TACATCCCGCACGGAAACCGCCGAAATGCCTACTTGATACACGCCTCTATGCGGACAGCGCAACAACTGGCGAAAATTGTGTGTGCGAAATGGAAGCGCGCGCACCATAATTTCGCGATTGCCGGATACGGCGGAGGGAAGCTCCATTTCCAGTCGTATTCCCGCGATGGGCATAGGACAGCGATGCCGAACGCTGAATAACAGCGGCAGCGCTTCGCCACGGGTCACCCGCCCTTCCACGCGCTTTACGCCCACTTGGACGGATAACAGCGCCCAAAGGCAGGAAGCGAACGAGAAAGCAAGCATGAGCAGCAGCAAAATGCCGATTAAATAATACAGCCTTCCCCCTGTGGAAAGCCCCGTTGCCAGCAAAACCGCCATAATAAGCACGAGGCTGATGGAACGGGCGTTCATTTGACCTTCACCGGCACCTGAACGCCATTCAACACGCTGCCCAATATGCGTTCCGCGGTCATATTGCGCATACGCGCCTCGGGAGAGAGCACCAGTCTATGGCAAAGCACCGGTTCCGCCATGCACTGCACATCCTCCGGTGCGACATAATCTCGCCCTTCGAGCAGCGCGTATGCCTGTGCCGCGCGAAGAAGGCTAATGGCCGCGCGAGTGGAAATACCCAGCTGCAGCGCGCTCGTTCTGCGCGACGCAGCAGCAATGGCGGAAATATAGGCGCGCACTTCCTTTGAGGAATACACCTTTTCCACTTCCTGCTGCAAAAGCACAATATCGCCGCTGGTGCAGATGGGACGCAATTCTTCCATGGGACGCGCGCCGCTGGTATAGCGCTCCAATATGTCGATCTCCTCTTCCGGAGAAGGATACCCAATAGCGATGCGCATGAAAAAGCGGTCGAGCTGCGCCTCCGGAAGCGGGTACGTTCCTACAAAATCCACCGGATTCTGCGTAGCCAATACAATAAACGGCTGAGGAACCGCATAGGTTCGACCATCTACCGAAACCTGTCCCTCTTCCATAACCTCGAGCAGCGATGACTGCGTTTTGGGCGAGGTACGGTTGATTTCATCCGCCAGTACAATCTGGCTCATGACCATACCGGGGCGATATTCCATTTCACCAGTCTTAAAATTCGCAATAGAAAAACCGGTAATATCGCTGGGCGTAATATCCGGCGTAAACTGAATACGTCGAAAACTACAATCCAGAGAACGCGCCAATGCGGAAGCCAGACTGGTCTTCCCCACGCCCGGCACGTCTTCAATGAGCACGTGTCCCCTGCATAGCAGTGCGATCATCATTAGCTCCACCGTTTTCTCTTTACCAACAATCACCTTGCCCACATTCTTCGTGAGCAGCTGCGCAAAGCGCTGCGTTACCTGCATATGTCTGTATCTCCTTGCCTATTTGCCTATGATTTTCTTGCTTTTTGGACGCTGCGCGTATCGCGCGGGTTCCCACAACCGCACGGACGCCTTGAAGGTCTAAATTGGGTTTAGTATACAAAATCTCTATTATTATTACAAGTTCCTTCTCCCCAAACGACTCGGTTTGTGCTATAATATTAAAAACCGCGCCTTAATTTCGGCGGATTCCCGCACGGTTCGAGCGCGAAACGGAGGCAAGGCAATGAAACCGCTCATTTCTCCCGACACTATGCGCGCGTGCGAGGCACGGTACTTTGTCCAATCCGGCATACCCTCCATTACGGTAATGGAACGCGCTGCCGAGGCGCTCGCGCGATCGATTCGCGAAATATTACCCAAGGGCGCTTCCATCGCCTTTGCCTGTGGAACCGGCGGAAACGGCGGCGATGGCACCGCCTGCGCCCGTCTTCTTCATAAAGAGTATCGCTGCACCATTGTGCAGCTCCGCGCCCCTTCCACGTCCGACGCCGTTGTCAATTTGAACCGTGCGCGCGATTGTGGCGTTTCCATACTTACGCAATTATCCGAGCTTCCTACAGTGCGACCGCACGTATGGGTAGACGCGCTGTTCGGCACGGGGCTTTCCCGCGCGCCAGCCGGCGACGACGACGCGCTGATTCGGCGCATTACAGAGGATCACGCGCACGGCGCGTATGTACTAAGCGCGGATATTCCTTCCGGTTTAAACGGCGCTACGGGAAAGGCTTATGCTCCCTGTGTCGTCGCCGACCGGACCGTAACTTTTCAATATATGAAAACTGGGCTTGCGCTCGGCGATGGTCTGGATGTTTGCGGTGAGATCATCGTAGCCGACGTGGGTTTTCCTGACGAATTCTTTCATCCCATGGATGCGATGCTGCTCGAACAAATGGATATTGCCCGCACGCTATCGCGGCGCCCTAGAAACATTCATAAAGGCGACTGCGGACATCTGCTGATTATTGCCGGCTCCTTTGGAATGACCGGCGCAGCGATGCTCTGCGCTATGGCAGCGCTCCGCTCGGGCGCGGGGCTGGTAACCGTCGCCTGTCCTGTCAGCATTGTTCCCATGCTGCAAACCACCGTGCCGCAGGCAATGTGCGTTCCCTTGCCGGAAGAAGAAGGCGCAATCTGCCGTGACGCGCTGGCAAAGCTTCGGGAAGCCTTTATTGGCAAGGATGCCATTGTTGTCGGCTGCGGGCTTAGCCGACGGACCGCGCCGGAAATACTCCAGACTGTTTTGGAATGCGGACTTCCTTCTGTGATCGACGCGGATGCTTTAAACCTGATCTCGCTGCATCCGGCGCTCGCCAAGCTTCTGCGTCCGCATCATATTCTCACCCCGCACCCGGGAGAGGCGCGGCGACTACCCGCTCCGCACAACTCGGAAGGCGAGACACTACCCGTACCCTTCGACGATGCGGTGAACGCTGCCAAAGTTCTCTCACTGCATAGCGCAACGGTACTGTACAAGGGTGCAGCTTGCGCAATTGCAGGGGAAAGCGAAACCTATGTAAGCGCATCCGGCTGCTGCGGAATGGCGCGCGGCGGCAGCGGAGATATTCTTTCCGGTATTATGGGCACGTTGCTCGCTGAACCTAGCGACCGTTCCCCCGCCCTAACCGCCGCACTGGCCAGCGAGATTCATGGTCGCGCAGGCGAACTCGCTCAGCGCAAATACGGCGAGAGGGGCATGAATTCCAGAGATATTATTGAATTCCTGCCGCAGGTGTTTATGGAATGAACGCGTGGCTCGAAGCGCAAAGGCAAGTCCTGCTGCCCCTGCTTCCATACGGTGCATTTCTTAAAATCGTGCGCAGCGGTGAAGGACTATGGATTACCAATGCCCCTTTAATCGAACGGAATTTCTCCTATGGCACTTTCGTGGAAATTGGCTTTATACCAATTCAACAGGGCGACTATTTGCGACTTACGCCCAGCGTGGCGCGTATCCGCTCGTTTGCAAGCAGTACCAACGCGCCAAGCAGTGATTTAAGCAAAACTCTGGAGCGGTTTCGAAATATGGATATCTGCCCCCAAGCCATCCATTGCTTTCTGCAGGGGGCGCGTATATTGGCATTTGACAATGGTGCGCAACCGCGCTATGATCAGAACGTACGGCAGCTCGCCGCGTTCTGCCTACGAAATCATTTGGGCGGCGCATATGTATGCGCGCGCTTGAACGATACATTATTGGAGATTTCGAAAGGAGACTCACACTCATGAAGCTTCAATGGTTCGGTCACTCCTGCTTTGGTTTGACTTTTTCCGACGGCACTCGCCTGATTACCGATCCCTTTGACGACTCGGTCGGTTATCCGATGTGCACCGCCGAGGCGGACGCGGTGCTCTCCAGTCACGATCATTTCGATCACAACCACATTGAATCCATTTCCGGCAATCCCGTTATGATCAATACCGAGGGCGTTCACCATGTGGGCGACGCAACCATCACCGGCATTCATTCCTTCCATGATCCGGAGCATGGCGCGCTTCGCGGAGAAAACATCATTTTCCGAATCGAAGCGGACGGGCTCGCCATTGTTCATCTGGGCGATTTGGGACATATGCCGGATGAGGCGCAGCTCGCATCCATCTCGAACGCGGACATATTGCTCATTCCCATCGGCGGACATTTTACCATTACCACGGAGCAGGCGGTAGAAATCATTCGGCAAGCAAAACCCCGCTGCGCGGTGGCCATGCACTTCAGCAACCAATATTGCCATTTCCCCGTGACCGACGAAAAGCAGTTCGTAGCGCTCACTCAGGCGCAGGAATTGCCGAACACAATCGAGGTCACTCCCGAGACCGTTCTGCCCGCAACCGCTGTGATGCGCTATGAGTGATTATTCAGTCGAGCGCCTTGCGGACCAAGTTTGGGCAATCGACGACCATTCGGAAAATTCGTTCTATCTCATTGCGGGAACGAAGCGGGCGTTGCTCGTCGATACGGGAGCCAGCAGGGGCAAAATCATGCCCCTGCTGCGCACGCTCACAGATTTGCCCATCGATTTAGTACTCACTCACGCGCACATTGACCATATGTACCACGCCGGCGAATTCGAGCGCGTCTATGTTGGCGCCGATGATATTCGCGCATGGCGCAAAACGCTCGGTCCTTTGTATGCGGCAGGACATATACTATATCATTTGCCGCCAAAACAGGTGCGCTTTCGGCGTTTTCAACCCGTCCGCGATGGCGATTGCTTCGATCTAGGCGGCTTGACCATTCAGGCGATGTCCGCGCCCGGGCATACGCCGGGCAGCATGATTTATATTGACGCCGAACATCGCATACTCTTCACCGGCGATGCATTCGGTTCCGGCGAAGCCTCTTGGATGTGGCTGCCGGGATGCGCGCCGGTATCGAAACTCCAATCCAATTTTACGGTGCTCCTCAATCGCTTAAAACCATATGCGCAATATCGCTTTATGGGCGGACACCGGCTGCAGGGTATTGTAAACGAAAAGCATCCGCGCAGCAATCCGCTCAACTACGGAGTGCTTCAAAATATGGTAAAGCTTTGCGGTGATATGCTCTCCGGCGCTGTCGAAGGGCATCGCGTGCATTTGGTTCCCCTGCTTCCGTTATACGTATATACCTTCCAGACTGCCAGTATGGTCATTCACAAACGCAGTATTCATTAAACCCACTCCACTCAACATTAAGAGGTTCTTCAATGTCTGAAAACAATATGGGCACTCAAAAGATAGGCACTCTGATACTCAAAACCGGCATACCGCTCATGCTCAGTCTGCTGATCAACTCCCTGTATAACTTCGTGGATTCCGTTTTCGTTTCACAAGTTGCGGAGGATGCGCTCACCGCTCTATCGCTCGCTGCGCCGGTACAGGTATTGGTATCCGCATTGGGGCTGGGCAACGCCGTGGGACTCAACGCCGCCATTTCCAAAGCTTTGGGCGAGAGAAATGAAGAGCAGGTCAAAAAAACCGCGAACGCCGCTATATTCCTTGCACTTTGCGCATGGATATTGATTTCAATAGCCTGTTTACTGGGGTTGGATTGGTATTTTGATCGTCAGAGCGGCGGAAATGCCGCCATTGCCGCTTACGGAAAGGCATATCTACGAGTTTGTATGCTCTTCTCACTAGGGCAAATGGGGCAGTGGGTGTTCGACCGATTTGTCATTTCCAGCGGAAAATCTCATTTATTCCTGTTTACACTCTCCGCTGCCTCCATTACCAACCTTCTGCTCGACCCAGTGTTCATTTTCGCCTTTCACTTGGGCACGCT
>JAFUAR010000182.1 GCA_017460585.1 Clostridia bacterium | reverse complement strand
CTTTTTCGGTATAGCAGCCCCACACGAGGTCAAATTCGTCATCGCTTGCCGTACTGCCTTGTGCATTCCAATCGCTGTCCTGCTCGTCCTCCCAGCGGTGCTCCGTAAGATACTTTTGCTGATACGGTATGAACCGCCCGTTCTCCTTGGTCCAATCTCTGCTGTATCGCTTGCGCTCAATCGCCAAAATGATCTCGTCCGCCCTTTTGCCCAGTCGTTCTTTACTCCACACGCGCCTTGCGCCCTCTCTGCCCGCTTTGCGCGGATACGCCGCCCAGAACTGTTCGAACGAATCGTCGCGCTCGTCTTCGGCGTCATTGCTCCATTCGCGTCTCTCTTCGCGTTTCTCTTCGCGCTCCCTCGTTTTCCGCTCCGCGCTCGCCTCGCGCGCGTCCCGCGCGGAGAGTGCGTCTTTCTCTTCTGGGGGGATTATAGGGGGAATAGGGGTTACAGGGGAAAGGGGGGAAGCAAGGGGGACGTCTTCTCTTTCTGCCTGCGCCGCCTCGTATGCCGCGTAGTGCTTCACGAGCTCGCGCCCTGCAAAGCGCCTTGCGTTCACGCCCAGCATCCGCGCCAGCACCTCGTCTGTCAGCGCCTCAGTGGGAAAGCCCTCGCGCTTCGCCTCGCGAATTTGGTCGATGACGGCAATGGCGTACGCCGTATTAAGCCCCGTGTCATTGGCAAAGCGGTAAAACGCCGCGTTCAGCTTCATAGTCAATACCCTCCAATTTCTCGAATCAATATTTTCTGTCGGTGAAGGTATTGTACAATGGCGTGTGTGCTATTTTGTGTCGAGGGGAAAACGAGAAAGGCATAGCGGCGTTACTGTTCATTCCCCGAATGGGTGTCGGGGCACGCGACCCCGTCCACAACCTGTGAAGCCACAGGCAAAACAGCAACGGCGCAATAAAAAATATTTCACCGGTACTATTCTTTTTTTCAAAGCTATGCTATAATGGTATGAGGAAAATCAGCCGCATTGGGCGGCTGTGTGAATTGCATTGTTTGGAGGGAACCTCATGAGCGGTAAGAGTAAGGCTGCATTGATTGCTCTGGCGATTCTGTTGATACTGGCGATTATTGGAATGTTCTTTTTCCGCGGACAGTATAACACCACGCACGCCAATTTGGACGCTGTCAGCGAACAACTGACCAACGCGCAGAATACCTCTGCCGCCCTGCAAAGCGATCTGGACAGCGCAAACGCCAGTCTGGAAGAGACCAAAACCAATCTTGCGGATTTGACGCAGCAGCATGACGACGCGACGCAGCGCATCGCCGATTTGGAAACGCAGGTTGCCGACGCGATCAACGAAAATACCACCCTGAGCGATACCGTCGTCGCGGGCGAGGCACAGATCGCCGAGCTTACCGCACAAGCCGAAGTGTTGAACGCCACCGTGAGCGAGTACTCTGAAACCATTGAGCAGCTCACGCAGGCGAAGGACGCCTCCGAAAAGGAGGTCGAATCGCTGAACGAACAGCTCGCTCAGGCGGCTCAGGAAGCGAACGACGCGCTGACCCAAGCGAACGAGGAAAAGACCGCGATTGAAGAAGAGGTCAAGCTGTTGACGCAGGCGCAAACCGCTGCGGAGGAGCAAATTCAGGTTCTGACCGAAGCGAAGAACGCCGCAGAGGAGCAGGTGCTCTCTCTGACCGACCGGTTGACTGAGTCCGAGACGAAGACAAGCGATTTGGAATCCGCATTGAGCGCTTCCAATGAGTCCGCCGACCAGCTGGGCATCGCGCTTCAGGAAATCGAGACCAAATTAAAGGAACTGGAAAGCAGCCAGTCCGACAGCTCCATCGCGGAATTGAAGCAGGCGCTGGAGCTCTCCGAAGCCCGCGCCGAGCAATTGGAAACCGCGCTTTCCAAGTACGAGACCAATCTGGATGAACTCGGCGCTGTACTCAGCGGAGAATCCGATTCGGAAAAGGTCGAAAATACCGAAACCGTAGTCGACTCGCCCGAAATCCCCGAGGCGCCCGCTTCCAACGATGGCAACGGCGCATCCATAGAAGTTTCCGGACGCGAAGAGCTTGAAGAGGCGCGGGAGAAGGTGCAGGAGCTGACCGAACAGCTGGACAACATTTTGCAGGGCGACGGCGAGGATGCGCTGACCAGCATATCCACGCTCGAAACCCAGCTGACCGAAACCATCGACAGTCTGAACGCCGCCTCCGAAGAGATCGAGACGCAGCGCGAAAATCTGGAGCGCGCGCAGGCGGAGCTGCTTTCCAAGCAGACCGAGCTGGATAGCGCGAATGCCTCCATCGAATCGCTTCAGGCGCAAATCGACGCGTTGAACAGCCAGAATGAGACCGACGCCGCCGAACTCGCCGCGCTCAACGAGGCTCTTGCGCAGGCGCAGAGCGAAGCAAACGCCATCAGCGCGGATCTGGACAGCGCGCGGGCGGCATATGAAAAGCAGGTCGCGGAGCTGGAGGCTTATCTGCTCTCCCGCGAGCTGACCGACGGCGAAGCCTACTCCGCCTCCTCCGCCTCCAACCTGATTCAGGTGGATTCCGATGGCGTAAGCGCGGTATGCGACATTGTGAACGGCAGCTTGAGCGGCAACAGCGTGGTCATGAGCATTGTAAAGGACGGTCAGGAGCTCTACCGCTCCGACAGCGTTGCGCCCGGCGCCACTCTGAATGAATTCACACTGAACGCGCAGCAGCAGCCCGGCAGCTACGACGTAATGATCGTTACTCAAGTATTGGATGCGGACGGGCAAATTCAGCAGACGACCCGCGTGCCGGCGACCATGACGGTTGCGGAATAAACGCGAACGATTCTGTATGGTTTCACAAACGCAGGAAAAGCAAGGAACTCGTCGTTTTCGGCGAGTTTCTTGCGATTGTGGGCTTTGTCAGCGCTCTGTGCGCCCACGAAAGCGTACGCCTTTCATTGAAAAAGAATAAGGAGGAAAACAACCGTGAAAATAGGTGTGAGCAGCTATAGCTTTCAGCGTTACCGGCAGGCGACCGGCGCAACTCTTTTGGATATATGCAATATTGCCAAGGAAATTGGGTACGACGGCATAGAGTTCATCGATTTGCAGGACGATTCCCTTTCGCAGGAGGCGCTTGCGGACGCGCTGCGCGAACGGTGCAACGCGCTGGATCTGCCCATTGTCGCCTATACGGTGCGCGCGGATTTTCTGGAAGGTGAGGGCGAGGTGGAACGCCTTCAAGGGCAGGTGGATATTGCGCGGCGCTTGGGCGCAAAGGTGTTGCGCCACGATATCAGCTGGCGGCGCGATATTCCATGGCGCGATATGATCGCTATGGCGGCGGATTCCGTGCGCGCCGTATCCGAATACGCGCAGAATTTCGGCATACGCACTTGCACGGAAAATCACGGCTACGTGCTGCAGGACGCGCAGCGCATGGAAGAGCTCATGCGCGCGGTCAACCACCCCAATTACGGCTGGCTGGTGGATATGGGCAATTTCCTGTGCGCAGATGAGCCGCCCGCCCACGCCATGCCCATTGCCGCGCCCTACGCCGTGCACGCTCACGCCAAGGACTTCCTGTGGAAGCCCGCCGCGCCGGATGAAAGTTGGATTCCCACCCGCAACGGCAACGCCCTGCGCGGCACCATATTGGGACATGGCGTAGTGCCCGTGGCGGACTGCGTGCGCGAGCTGCGCAAGGCAGGTTACGACGGTTGGCTTTCGCTGGAATTTGAAGGGCTGGAGGATACGCGCATGGCGCTGCAATACGGTCTGGCGCTGCTGCGCAAGGCGATTGCCGAAAACGAAACAGAGGCATGAACACAATCCACGGCATCGCGCTGTTCGGGCTGAACGGCAGCGGCAAATCTACGCTGGCGCACGCTCTGGCACTGCAAACAGGATACTATGAAATGGATGTGGAGGACTATTACTTCCCCACGCAGCGCGCCTCCAGAAGGAATGCGCTGGAGGGCGTGCTCGCGTCCGATTCCGAGGATTTGCCATTTTCCCATCCGGAATCCAAAGAAGCGGTGGAACGCGCTATTTTTGCAGATATCGCCGCTCACCCTCAGTTTATACTTTCCGGCGTCACACTTCGCTGGAGCGAGGATGTGATGCATCGCATTGACATCGCGTTCTATCTGAGCACGCCATTGGAGCTGCGCCTAAAGCGCATTGAGCAGCGGGAAACGCGGCGCTTCGGAGCGCGCGTACTGCAGGGCGGCGATATGGAGGCGCAGCAGCGGGAATTTCGCGAAATGGTTGCCTTAAGGCGCGAATCGGACGTACTGGCGAGCGCCGAAGGACTCCGCTGCCCCATTGTTCATTTGGATGGAACAAAGCCCGTAGAAGAGCTGGCACGCATTGTTTGCGCTTGGATATAAAAAACCGCGCGGAGGGCGACTTCGCGCGGTTTCAATTGTTGCTTGACTGTTCTGCGATCAGCGCGCCAAAATGATGTTGCGCTTCCGTTACTATTCACCCATGGGGGTGTCGGGGGTCGCAACCCCCGACATTCAATCCGCAGCGGCGGCGTGTACGCCGCGAGGACGCGGACCAAGTGTCCGCTTCCTTGCAGGTTTTGCGCCCGGAAATCGCGCAGCGATTTCAGCAAAACCTGTCGGGGGTGTTTGTGGCGGGGGACGGAGTCCCCCGTCCACTTACTGTGTAGCCGTAGGCGGAACAGTAACGCGCTTCCGCGTGTTTTAGAGCGTTATTCTTGCCTCTTTTTATTGAATGTGCTACAATACCCATAACCAAATTGGGAGGACACTATGAGCTATCAGGTTCTATACCGCGCATGGCGACCCGCGACCTTTTCGGAGGTAGTCGGGCAGGACGCCATTGTTCAAACGCTGCGCCGTCAGGTAGTGACGGGGCATATTGCCCACGCCTATCTTTTCTGCGGCACGCGCGGCACCGGCAAGACCACCGCTTCCAAAATACTCGCCCGCGCCATCAACTGTCTGAACCCGCGCGATGGCGATCCCTGCGGAGAATGCGAGGTATGTCGGGCGATACTCTCTGAAAGCTGCATGGATGTTTCCGAAATCGACGCGGCGAGCAACAACGGCGTGGATGAAATTCGCGACCTGCGCGATAAAATACAATATCCGCCCTCGCTTACGCGCTATAAGGTATACATCATCGACGAGGTGCATATGCTCTCCACCGGCGCGTTTAACGCGCTGCTAAAAACGCTGGAAGAGCCGCCGCGCCACGCCGTATTCATATTGGCGACCACAGAACCGCAAAAGCTGCCCGCCACCATTCTATCCCGCTGCCAGCGGTTCGACTTCCACCGCATCGCCGCCGCCACCATCGTCGGTCGGCTGCACGTGGTGCTCAACGGCATTCACAGAGAAGCCGAAGAAGAGGCGCTGTTTGAGATTGCTCGCGCGGCGGAAGGCGGTATGCGCGACGCGCTGAGCCTTTTGGACAACTGCCTCTCTTATACCGACGGCGCCGTTACCCTAGAATTGGTGCGCGACGTGCTGGGCAGCACGGGGCGCGGATTTCTGTTCGATTTTGCCGACGCCCTCATCCGCTTCGACAGTGCGACTGCCCTCGATATGATCGAGCAAATGATGAATAACGGCTCGGATCCGGTCGTATTCCTGCGGGACATCACCGCGCATCTTCGCTCGCTATTGCTCGCGCCCATGGCGAAGGATACCGCCGCGCTGCTGGAAATTCCGCAGGAGGATGCGGAGCGCGTCAACGATCAGGCGAAGCGCGTTTCGGCGGAGCGCGTCACCCGGCTAATGGAGCTGTTTATACGCGCCGAATCGGATATGAAATGGGCGTCCCGACCGCGCACAGTGCTGGAGCTGGTTACCGTAAAGGCGTGCCATCCCGAAGACGAACCCGACGCGGGATTGATGGAGCGCATGGAAAAGCTGGAAGCCATGCTCGCTTCGGGAACCATTCCCGCAGCGAAGAAACGCGCCGTCCCCGTATCGGAAACGCCGCCCGCACAATCCCCTCCCGCCGCCGCGCCGAAAAGAAACGCGCCAAGCGCGCCTCCGCCGCAGGAATATTTGGATGCGATGGAGCGGCTAATGGATGAAAACCCGCCGTTGCGGAAGATGCTCGCCAAGGCGCAGTTCGCCGGATGCGACGAAAACGGCGTAACGCTGGAATTTGAAAAGAGCGCCAAAATTGTGAAGATACAGCTGGAAAAGCGGCGCGACATACTGGAAGCGGCATTCAGCGATGCCTTCGGTCGCCCGATGAGCGCGCAGCTGCGCATGGAGGGTGAGGGCGCGCCGCAGACGGCTGCGGCTGGGACGCTCTCGCCGCAGGT
>JAFUAR010000181.1 GCA_017460585.1 Clostridia bacterium | reverse complement strand
GCCCTTCATATTCTGCATTTCCCAAAACAGCGCATCTGGCGCGCTCAATCGCCAAGTAAACAGCAGAGCCTGCGCGGACTGTTCCGCCATATCGCGAATGCTCTGCTTCGGAAGCGATACGCCCGCATACACAGCGTTTCTGCGCGCATCCTCTCGTATGCGACGCGCGGTTTCCTCCCCTTGCCATGCCGTGAACAGCAAAGGCTGATTCGCGGGTCTGAGCACCCATTGCTCTTGCAGCGCTTCCCAGCGAATGGATTCTCCTCCACCGCTCCAGCGCACCATGCAGATCGGCGAGCCCACAGGTTCAACTCCGCATTGTGCAAAGCATTCCTCCACCGTGAGCGCTCCGGTTTCCAGCTGCGCGCACAGCAGCAGCTCCAGCGAACCGGCGCGAGAAGAGCGCATTTGCTCGTATTTTTCCACCACAGACGCAACTTTCCCCCGCATGGTTTCCATGCTGATGGGCTTGAGCAGGTAATCATCCACGCCCAGACGAATCGCCTGCTGGGCATATTGAAACTGATCGTAGGCGGAAATCACCACGCAAATCAACTCCGGAAGCCGTGCTTTCGCCTCTTCGATTAGGCTCAACCCATCCATATTCGCCATGCGAATATCGGTAATCATTGCGTCAAACTGCTCCGCGCTCAAGCGCGCCAGCGCTTCCTCGCCGGAATAGGCGCATTCCACCGCCTCGATTTCCTCAAACGCCATTTGACTGATTCGTCGCGCGGTACCTTCGCAAATCATTCTGTCGTCATCCACGATCAGTATTCTCAAGCTTTGCACCTCCCTCCATACACCGATGCAGCGGCAGTAATATGCGCACACAGGTATCCTTCTGCGTAGAGCTTAACTCCATCACCGCACGTTCCTCATATACCAGCGCCAGTCGCCGCGCAAGATTGTTGAGCGCGGTACCGTGTCCCGTAGCACGATTCGCCGTAGGCATCCCATCGCTCATCGCCGTTCGTACCCGCTCGCGCAGCGCCTGAAGTGTTTCCGGCGGGATTCGTTTTCCATCGTTATGCACGGCGATTTCAAATTGATCCGCCTCCGGATGGATGGAAAATACGATATCGATGCGCATGGGTTCGCCCTGAACAAATCCATGCTGTATGGCGTTTTCCAGCAGCGGCTGCAGCATGAAACGCAAAATATGCGCTTTTTCCAACTCCTGCGGCATATCCACGTTCAGGTGAATTTCGAAATTCTTCATCGCGCTCACAAAGCGCACATAGGAAAGCACGTGTTCCCTTTCCTCGGAGAGCAGCGCTTCATGATCGCCCAGCAAATTGTAGTGCAGTACTCGCCCCAAATGCTCAATGGATTCGGTAAGTTCCGCAGATACGCCCTGCGCTTCCATTTGCAGCTGCAGCCAGTACAGCGAATTGAACAAAAAATGCGGATTGATCTGGTACTGCAGCGCCATGGACTGGGCTTTTCTCTTATCCTTTTCCTTTTGAATCAGCTGGTCATAGTAGGAGGACGCCTCGCCCAACAGGCGATTGAAGGCGCTTGCAAGCTGCCCCACCTCGTCAGAACCGCCCTCCGGCAGCGATAATCCGCGCACATCCTGCGGGAGCGCGCCTACCGCGGCGGTTAAACTGCGCAATCGAGCTAAAATACGGCGCACCATATACTGCATGGCTAGTATGAGTACCACGCCGAACAGCAAAATGACCAGCGTATAAGCCAACGCACTGCGCTGCGACTCGCTGCGGAGCCGCCCATAGGGCTCGCTCATTACCAGCGTAGCGTCAATTCTCTCCAGCGGCAGTGTGAAATACAGCCAATCTCCTTCGCGCTGCCAGCCCTCGCCCGACAGCTTTGGCGGTACGACTTCGCCGGTATGGTACAATGCGCGAGAGCCCCGCATGACCGCCATATTTTCATTCAACCCGCTGAACAGCCTTTGAATGCTCACTGTGCAGCGCATACAGCCGATACGTGTTCCCAATCCGGTATAAATATTATAATAATACGGAAGCACGATACCAGAAATTGCCAAACTGAACGTGGCTTCCTCAGTATCGCCCCAACCGCTCAGCGCGCCGCTTTGCTGAAAGGTTAAATAGGATTCATTGCCATTCAATCGCGCTTCATGCACCAGCGTATTATAATCTTCCAATACGCTATCATTCATGGAAAGCGCGAGCATATCCGCTGAAAGCGAAGAAAGGTAGAGCTCGCTTAATTGCAGCTTTTCGCTCACGGTAAATACCATAGAGAGTATTTGTTTGGATACGCGTTTTTCCTTGAGCAGCTTCATAAGTTCCGCATCGTGCGCTACTTCGCTGGTAATAATTTCCACCTGCGCCAGCTGATTATCGATATTTTGCGCCACGGCGTTCAGCAGAAGCGCGTTCTGCGTTGCCAACTCCGAAAGGTGCGTATTCAGACTATAGCGATAGGAAACCACGCTGAGCACACCGCAAATCAGCACAATTACCGCTACGAGTACGCGATTGATCTTGGTCGCCAGAGAAGTAGACGGCTTCGACATAAAACTCCACATCCATCATTGATCTATTTTCATTGTAACGATGAAAGCGGAAGGTGTCAATGTGCGTTCAAAAGAAATACTTTGCAAAAAATAAATAAATCCGGATTGCTCCGGATTCAGGCTGCAAATCGAGTCAACAGGCGTGCAGAGGTGATGGAAAGACCTACAAACCTAGAGAGCGAACCTTGCAGATGAAAAGGGCTTACTGAAACGTAAGAAATCGATTCCGCAAGGCTTACTGCCGCAGCAAGCAAGGGGAGCGCCTTTCGGGACGAGTTTCTTATAGGCACGGACTTTATCAGCGGTCTGTATCCGGATTGCTCCGGATTATAGGAAATTATACTTTGGCAAAGCGCTCGTTCTTCGCCGGAATCAGCTTATCGAGCAACGCGATCAACTGGCGTTTTTCATCGTCCGTCAAATTGCCGAATACGCGATTCAGTCGCTCTTCCTGCATATCCTGCACTTCCCACGCACGCGCCCTTCCCAGATCGGTGAGCGTAATGACCGTTGCGCGACGATCCTGCGGGTCGACTTGGCGGGATACGTATCCATCCGATTCCAAGCGATTGATGAATTCCGAAATGGACGAGGGATTCATGCGCATTCGCTCACCGATCTCCTTCTGGCGCATTCCCTCCTCCTGCTCGGAAAGCAAAGTCAATATGCGCTCTCTGGAAAACGCCGTGCGCGGACCGGCTGGACCATCCTCCGGACGCATCTCTTCCGGTCTACGCGGAAGCGGTCTAAAGCCTTCTCCCTGCCCTTCGGTCGGGTGAAACGGCATAGGACGTGCGCCATCGGCAAAGGGCGCGCGCGGAGGACGGTGCGGCATAGTGCGAAATCCTCCTTCTGGATGAGGCGCAGGCGGTCCCCCGTGAGAAAAATCCTCATGCAATTGCATACGCATATGGTGCGGCAAACGACTGAGGCGTTCAAAAAGCTGTTCATTCAAAGTCTTCATCGTTTTTTCTCCTTGCATAATTATTTCGGTACCGTAATAATAGTATAGCACAGGTCACGTGATCTGTCTATATAGTTCGGTACCGAAATATATGAAGAATTGATGAACATTTCCGTAAGTTGACAAAGACTCATTCACGAACTAGGCAAACGAATGAATTATACGTATATGCTCTTGCCCTGTTACAAAGCACCCAAAGAAAAAATAAGGGATCCATGCATATTGTGTGTAGAAATGAATTTCTAGGATCCATGCGGATACATCCGCTGCGAACTAGTGCCCACCCATTACGTCGTGAATATCCAGCCCCTTCGGCTGGACCAGACCATCCTTCGCCATCATGGTTTGCAATACGGAAATATCCGCCTCTACATCCAAGGCGTCCGCACTGAACAGCTTGTCGAGCTGGCGCTCAAACGCGGTAATCAAGGTCTTGAGCAGTTCTTCGATCTTGTCGCGCGATTCCTGAATGTTCTTGCCCTGATAGCTCTGTTTTTCCATGAGCGCGTAGTCCTGCAACAGTTTAAGCGTAATGGGCAGGTAATAATTCATAAATTTGCGCACCTCGTCCGCCTTTTCAGGCTTTTGGCGCACTACGCGGAATATATCCGCGGTCAAGCTGCCGATTCGGTCGATCGATGCGGAGACTTCGCGATCATCAATCTGATCGTTCAAATCGCGAATTTTACGCAGCGTCTCCTCAAAATCGTCGTTCTGCTTCACGGATGGCGTGGCGCTGCGCTTCTTTGCAGGCTCAGAGTTGACTTCGCGTATCTCTCTGCGCACGGGCTGAGGCTTTGCCTTTGGTTCCGAGAACGTGACCTCTATGGGTTCGCTCTTCGTATCGGCATATATTCGCTCAGCGCGCTTTGGTTCAGTGTGGGAAATCTCTACCACAAAGCGCTTCGCCTTGTCG
Organism: Clostridia bacterium; assembly: GCA_017460585.1. GTDB lineage: Bacteria > Bacillota > Clostridia > Christensenellales > Aristaeellaceae > Faecivicinus. The sequence goes on along the minus strand of JAFUAR010000181.1, from coordinate 828 downwards.
ATTACATCCGAAACATCGAAATTCTCTGTTTCAGTCGCATCCGTAATCAGCATTCCCCTACCCTTATCCAAATAGGCGGAGGAACCCAGATAGCCCTTGCTAATCATGGTTTGCAAATCGTTCATGACCGCTGTTGTCGATTTGCCAAGCTTCGCGGAGAGTTCGCGCACATCCACTTCCACTCTGTTGCCGATGATCGCCGCATAGCTTTGATAATCAATCTGCTTGCGATTTTGCCACATACGCAAAAGCTTAACCAGCAGCAGTATGCCGCCCACAGGCTGAATGCCGGGAATCATCAAGCAAATGAGAATCCAAATCCAAGAAGGACCCTCGTTGCGTTCTTCATGGGGCACATATACTCTTTTTCCATTCGAACGTTTATTCTTTGAAGCCATCAGTCTGTCCCCTTCGCCACCAAATTGCAAAAATTATACCATAAATCCACGCCTATGAAAAGCCTTTCCAAAACTTATCCAGCGCGCCTTCCAGCTTTTCCATTTTGGAAATGCGCCGTACATTCCAATATGTGGGCAGCAGATCGCGAATATCCTCCGCATCATAGCGCTTATCGATGAGCAGCACCACGCCCTTATCCGTCTCCGTTCGTATCACGCGTCCCGCCGCCTGCAACACCCTGCGGATGCCGGGATAGACGTAGGCGGAAGCATAGCCGCTGCCAAAACCATCGTCCATGAGCATAGCGAGCTGATCGCGCTCAAAGCCGAGCTGCGGCATACCCGTAGTTACAATCGCCGCGCCACTCAACCTTTCGCCCGGTAGATCGATTCCCTCGGCGAATACTCCGCCCAGCACAATAAACGCCAG
>JAFUAR010000180.1 GCA_017460585.1 Clostridia bacterium | reverse complement strand
CTGAAATCGCCTTTCGGGCATATTCAAAATCGCGATATGCGCTCACGATTACAGCCGCGCGCGTGCGCGCTTCCTCCAAAAGCCTGCCCGCCAGCTCCAATCCGTCCATGCCCGGCAGGCGGATATCCGTAATCACCGCGTCAAATGGCAACGCTGCTTCCAAGCAGTCCTCTGCGTTCGAGAAGGTTTCTACCGTGGAAAATCCGTACTCCGCCCAAGGTATGATATCGCGCATACCCAGCAGCGCCCACGGTTCGTCGTCCACAATGGCAAGCCGCCAATGCTCCATTCGACGCTCCTCCACGCCCGTCGCCTCCTCAGCCCTTCACAGCTCCAACGCGCATTCCCTTAATAAAGTACTTCTGCAGGAAGGGAAATACGCACATTACCGGCAGCATGGTCATTACCACCGCCGCCATCTTCACGCCCGAAGTAAAGGGCAGCTCCTTCATGCCCTCGTACACAAAGTCCTCCGCCTGCTTGGTGTCGTTCACGATATTGCGCAGCACCAGCTGCAGCACCGTCTTTCCCGTGGAATTGATAAAGATCATGGGGTTATACCACTCGTTCCAGCGGTCCGATACGTAGTACAAACCCACCGTTGCCAAAATGGGCAGCGACAGCGGCAAAACAATCTGCCCCAGTATGCGCCACTCGCCCGCGCCTTCAATGCGCGCGGATTCCACCAGCGCAATCGGTATGCCGGAGAAGTAGTTCATCATCAATATCATATAGAAGGTATTAATGCCCGTAGCGAATACGCACGACCAAAAGCTGTCGATCAGCTTGTAGGTCTTCATAATGAGGTACAGCGGAATAATGCCGCCCTGAAACAGCATGGTAAACACGATTAGGTACATAAGCGCCTTGCGCCCGGGAAAATTGCCGCGGCTCAGCGCGTACGCCAGCGTAGTGGTCAGCAGCATATTGACCGGCACGCCCAGCAGCACCAGCGTCAGCGTAGAGCGATAGCCAATCCATATGCGCCCGTCCGCGAACAGCGCGCGGTACGCATCCAGCGTGGGGCGCACGGGCACGAGCAGCAGCGGCGTATCCAAATACTCCTTCTGCGTGGAAAACGACATGGCGATTACGTGCACCAGCGGAATCACCACCTGCAGCGCCAGAAATACCAATATGATCAGCAGCACCACATCGATGCCCATGATTTTGGATTTGGAATAATTCTCCGTTTTCTTTTTCACCGCCGAAGCCCCCTTACGCGCTCTGGTTCATGCTGAACAGCCCGTTTCCGCCCATCATCTTAGACCCGCGATCCGCCACCAGCAGAAGCAGCATATTGATGACCGAGCGGAACAGCGTAATCGCCATGGAGAAGCCGAAGTCCGGCGCGGCTTGGAAGGTGATGCGGTAGATGTACATATCCAGCGTTTCCGCCACGCTGCGCACCGCCGCGTTCGACATATTGAACACCTGATTGAAGCCCGCCGTCATAATATTGCCCGTCGCCAAAATGAACATAATGATAATGGTGCCGCGAATGCTGGGAATGGTGACGTGCGTGATCATCTGGAAGCGGGTCGCTCCGTCGATCTCCGCCGCCTCGTACTGCTCCATTTCAATATCCGTAATGGCGGCGAGGTAGACGATGGTATTCCAGCCCGCCGTGCGCCAGATATCGGTGTAGTAAAGAAGCGGCATAAACGCGCTGGTGCTGCCCACAATCTTCACGCGCTCCAAGCCCAGCGAGGCAATGATATTGTTCACAAACCCATCGAACGAGAGCAAATTGTTGAAAATACTGGCGATAATGACCCACGAAAGGAAATGCGGCAGCGTAAATACGACCTGCAAGGGGTTCTTTACCTTGTGAAAGCGCATTTCGTTAAACAGAATCGCCATGAGAATGGGAAACGGGAAAGTGACGATCAAGCGCACTACGTTGATCAACAGCGTTTGCCGGATCGCGTTCCAGAAATTCACATCGTGAAACACGCGCCGGAAGTTCGCCCACCCCGTAAAGGGACTGCCAAAAATGCCCAGATTCGCCTTGTAAGTTTTAAACGCCAGCTGTAAGCCGCTCAGGGGCGCTATGGCGAACATTAAATACCATATAAGCCCGGGCAGCAGCAGAAAATAGATCGCCCTGTACTTTACAATGACATTCCACAGCCTTCGAAATCTGCCCTGACCTTCCATAGCCTCAACCTCCATTCGCCGCCGCGGAACGCGCGGCGCTGCGGCTCCCATGTACAACATTAAGGATTATACCAATATTTTAACATATCCTCCGCTTTCCCGACAGGGGCAACGCCATGTTTTAATAGGACTATTTTATGTTTCTCCCTTTGTTTTGTTCCGGATTCTCGTCCCTCCCCGTTTTCGCAAACGTTTGAGGAAATTTGCGCCGTTTTTCCGTTGTTTTTGCTCCAACGCGCGTTTGTAAATGGTTTCCCATACTCATAAACCCCAAACATTCAATGAATAAATTATGCAATTCGCTAAAATTTAGACTTTATTCCCGCAACAATTGACGGGCTTATTGATGTTTGATATAATCAATACTAAGGACGCTATAATGGAAACGTGTTCGAAACTATCGCCCGCCAATTCCAAACGGAGAGGAGTACGCGTGTGAACGGTAATGCTGCCGCGAAGAAGCGGTCCTTCAATAAAACGAGGCTGAAAAACCAGTTCCTCAACATCGTAAAAAACCCGTTCAATATGATCGTCGCCATCAGCCTAGTCATATTGTTCTGTCTAATTGTGATTCCGCTTTTGCAAATGGTCGCCTCCACCTTCACCGCTTCCGGTTCGAAGAAGGAGCTCAAGCGCATCGGCGTAGGCGCGGGTGAATTCACGCTGTACTACTGGCGCTACATACTGTTCAGCAACATGGCGTCCGCAACGCTGTGGGGACCGCTCAAGAATTCGCTGATTATCGGCGTGTTCACGGTGCTGGTATCCGTACCGCTCGGCTCGGTGCTGGGCTGGCTGATCGTCCGCTCCGATATACCGGGCAAGAAGCTGCTGGGAATGCTTGTCGTCATTCCCTATATGATTCCATCGTGGTGCAAGGCGCTGAGCTGGCTGGCGGTATTCCGCAACAAGACCTCCGGCGCGCTGGGCTTTTTGGCGGGGCTCGGCATTCCCATACCCGACTGGCTCGCCTACGGTCCCATCGCCATTGTGCTGTGTATGTCGCTGCACTACTACGCGTTTTCCTACATCAACGTATCCTCCGCGCTGCGCTCCATCAACTCCGAGCTCGAGGAAATGGGCGAAATCTGCGGCGCGACCAAGCCCCAAATTCTCAAATCCATTACGCTGCCGCTGGTATTGCCGAGCATACTTTCTTCTATTATAATGACGCTCTCCAAGTCCATCGGCACCTACGGCGTAGCCGCCAACTTGGGCAACCGCATCGGCTACTATACGCTGGCGACCAAAATGAAGGTGTTCATTAACGACGGTCCCCAGAGCGTGGGCTACGCCATGAGCCTCGTGCTCATCGCGCTGGCGGCGCTCATCATATTCTCCAACCAGCGCATTATCGGCGTGCGCAAGTCCTACGCCACCATCGGCGGCAAGGGCGGGCGCTCCACGGAGATGAAGCTGGGCAAGGCGAAGGCGCCGCTCATGGTATTCCTAGTCATCTTCCTAGTGCTGGCAATGGTTATGCCCATGTTCGTACTGGTAATGGAGACCTTCCAAATTACCACTGGCAACGGCTACGGGCTGAACAACCTCACGCTGTATAACTGGATCGGCACGGTAGATCAGGCGCAGAAATACACCAACTATCCCGGCATATTCCAAAACCCCGAATTCCTGACCTCCATGTGGAACACCATTCGCCTCACCTTTATCGCTTCGGCGATTACGGCGCTGTGCGGACAATTTCTGGGCTATATCTCCACGCGCGGCAGGGGCAAGTGGTACGGCTCGCTCACCGAGCAGCTGGTATTCATTCCCTACCTCATGAGCGGCGTGGCGTTCTCCACCATGTACTGCGCCATGTTCTGGCGACCGCATTTCGGCGGACTGCTACCCTCGCTGTACGGCACGTTTACGCTGATCGTGCTGACCAGCGTGGTCAAGCACTTCCCCTTCGCCAGCCGCTCGGGTACCGCGAACATGATGCAGATTGCGGTAGAGCTCGAGGAGGCGGCGGATATCAACGGCGCGAGCTTCTGGAAGCGGATGCGCTCCATCGTGCTGCCGTTGGCGAAAAACGGCTTTATTTCCGGCTTCATGCTCACGTTTATATCCATCGCGAAGGAGCTGGATCTCATCATCATTATGATGGACAAAAAGACGCAGACCATGTCGTACCTCGCGTTTACCTATTCGCAGGAGGGCTACAACCAGATGGCGGACGCCATATCGGTTTGCGTGCTGTTCTTCATACTGGTTTGCTACATCGTCGCCAACCGCTTTGGCGCGGATCTGGGCAAGAGCTGGTAAAATCCCTTACCGACCACCGCTTCGCAGGGAAAGGAATGGAATCCATGAGCAGGATCGAACTCATCAATATAAACAAATACTACGGCGATAACCACGTGCTCAAGAACCTGAATCTCACCATTGAGGACGGCGACTTCATGACCCTGCTGGGTCCCTCCGGCTGCGGCAAGACCACCACGCTGCGCGTGGTATCCGGTTTGGAGCGCCCGCAGGGCGGCGTAATGCTGATCGACGGAAAGGAAGCCATCAACGCGGAAAACGCCTTCTATCTGGAACCCAGCAAGCGCGGGCTGAACCTCGTGTTCCAGAGCTACGCGCTCTGGCCGCATATGACGGTGAAGCAGAACATCGCCTTCGGGTTGAAGATTCAGAAGCTCTCCAAGGCGGAGGTGGAAAAGCGCGTAACGGATTCGCTCAAAATGATGCGCATTGAGGAATACGTCAACCGCTACCCCAACGAGCTCTCGGGCGGACAGCAGCAGCGCGTCGCCATTGCTCGCGCAGTCGCCTCGAACCCCCGGTTGCTCTTGCTGGACGAGCCGCTTTCCAACTTAGACGCGCGCCTGCGCATCGATATGCGCTCCGAGCTGCAGCGCCTGCACAGAGAGCTGGGCACCACCATTATTTACGTAACGCACGATCAGGTGGAGGCGCTCACCATGTCCACCAAGATCGCCCTATTCAAGGCGGGCGAGCTCAGTCAGGTTTCCACCCCCGTGGAGCTGTACATGAACCCCATAGACCTGCAGGCGGCGGACTTCATCGGCAATCCGCGCATCAACCTGCTGGAGGGCAAGGCGAAGCTCAGAGGCGACGGCACGCTGGAGGTACACAGCGCGCTGGGCGATCACGTATTCCCCAAGGGCGACCTGACGAACGAAACCATTCCCTCCGGCGAATTCGACGTGGTGCTGGCCACGCGCCCCGAGCAGGTGCACATTGAAACGCGCGCCGCAGACGGCAACCTGCCGGTCAAGGTGTACGCCAACCAGCCCGCCGGTTCGGAAACGCTGGTGAGCCTGCAGGCGGGCAAGAGCGATTTCCTCGCCAAGCAGCTGGGGCTAGTGCATTACGATATCAACCAGCAGGTGTATGTGCGCATCGATCCCACCAAGATCAACGTGTACAACGCCCAGACCACCCGCCTGATTAAGCGGACGAGCCTTTAAGCATTGGAACCCCACGCCGTCCGACGCGGCGCGGATATAGAGAACCCCACCTACGAAAGGAGATTGACCCATGAAGCACGGAAGAATTCTGGCATGGCTATTGGCGATCATGCTGCTGGCGACCTCGTTCGCGTTCGCGGCGACCGCGGAGGAAGCGGAATTCGGTCCCATTTACGATGAGTGGAGCGACATGACCGACGAAGAGCTCTACGCGCTGGCACAGGAGGAGGGCGGCGAGATCACCGTATACGCCACCTCGTCCAAAATGCTGAAGGCGGAAGAGAAGTTTGAGGAAACCTACCCCGGACTCGATCTGGTGGTGCAGGATCTGGATCAGGACGAAGTACTGAGCAAGTGCAAAATCGAGGCGCAGACCGGCAATATCACCGCCGACGTGCTGCAGGCGAAGGACGTAAACGGCGACGTATTCTTCGATTTCTATTCCGAAGGCTACTGCTCCGCGTTCTATCCCAGCGATATCAGCGCCCATATTGACGAAGGTCTTTTGAAGTACGGTTACCCGCTGTACGCCTCCCAGTCCTTCTGGTACTACAATACCGAAGCCTATCCGGATGGCTCCCCCGTGACCAGCTGGTGGCAGATTATTGAAAAGAACGAGGACGGCAGCCAGAAGTACCGCCTGTTCACCAAGGAAATTGGTCAGGAGACCGCGTACCTCAGCCTGTTCGCCAGCTTCATTGTCAACGCCGACGAAATGGCGGCGGACTACGAGGCGATCTACGGCGAGCCTCTGGAGTACACCTACGACGCTTCCTCCTTCGAGTTCGAGGTGCCCGAGGAGAACGCCGGCGTAGAATACCTGTGGCGCTTCTCCCAGATGAAGATGACCTTCATTGGCGACGGCGACGAGCTGGTGCTGGCGGTGCACAACTCCACCGCGGATGATCCCGCGCTGTGCCTCGCCTCCGGCGGCAAAATCGGCAACCGCGAGGAATCCGGCTACAACATCGCTTGGTGCACGGGACTTACCCCCTACACCGGTCTGCAGAACTGCGAGTATATGTACGTGGTTGAGGGCTGCCCCCATCCGGCGGGCGCGCGCCTGTTCATCCGCTACATCACCGGCGGCGTAGACGGCAAGAGCGGCGGCTTGAAGCCCTTCTCCAAGGAAGGCAACTGGATGGTGCGCGACGATGTGGAATCCGACTGGAATCCCGCCTCGCTGCAGGAATGCGGCGCCATCGAAGGCGATCTGGAAGCCATTAACGACGTATATCTGGATACTCAGGATATGTGGATTTACTGGCTGGCCAAGAATCCCAATATGTAAGCAATCGACTGATACCCTCGGGGGAAGGTCTTCCCGAAAGACCTTCCCCTATTTCATACCAATTTCGATTATGCGGGTTTGACCCGCCCGCGAACTCCCTCGATATTCAAGAAGGAACGCGCGACGCACTCTTACAAAGGAGCACAACTTCCATGGCAGACACAAAGCAAGCGCGCAAGAAAAAAGCGCAGCAGGAGGCGCGGGCGGACCGCTTTTGGAGCTCTTTCCTCTTTACGGAAAACGGCAAGCCGAAATCGAGCCTCTGGGTGTATACTTTTTCATTGAGCATTGCATTTATCGCGATATATGTGCTATGCTATGAAGGAGTTATTCGCCTGCTGAGCACGCCGCTTGCGGCGCTGCCCGTCTGGTTGGGCAACGGCATTCAGGCGCTCGTCGCCAGCGCGGCGGGCGCGGCGATCTGCTGCGTTCCCCACCGCTTCTTTCGCGATAAGCGGCTGGTATTCGGCGGACACATCTGGCTCATGCTCTACGCGCTTGCCGCGCTCATTACCATGCTGATTCTGCTGCGCGGAGAGAGGGAAGCCGTTTCCGCGTTTCTAATCGCCTTCGGCTGGTTTGTGGCGCTGCCGGTCGCTCTGGGCACATTGCTCTCCGCGCGCCTGTACCGGCGCGATCATCGACCCATCGAGCCGGTCGAACCGGAGCCGGAATGGAAAAAATACATCAATCGGCGGTGAATCCATGCTGAGAATTCGCTTTTTCAACGTTGGCGACGGCGACGCCATACTGGTGGAGGAGTTTACGGGCGTTCAGGTATTTCGAGTGCTCATCGATACCGGGCGCACCGAGGTTGTCGAGGGCGCGCCCGCCGCGACCTGCGCCGCGCATTTGCAGCGCGCGGGGGTGCAACGGCTGGACAAGGTGCTCATTTCGCACCTGCATATCGATCACTCCGGCGGACTGGCGGCGCTGAGCGACGCGGGCATCGAGATCGGCGAGCTCATCTCCGGCTACATTCCCGCGCAGCCCGGGGCGATGATGCGTTGCCCCGCCAACGCGGAAAAGACCATTCGCAATATGGTGAACCACCTGAACCGCTGGTCGCAGGATATCGACCGGCTGCTTGCGTTGAACGTCAGCCTGATTGAGCTGCCCGTTTCGCAATTCAACGTGGCGCTCACCGAAAAGCTCTCGGCGGACATCATCGTGCCCGATCCCGCCTCTAGCCGACTGCAAAAGGAGGTATGGGACCGGCTGTTTCAGGGCGGCAAGGCGCCGTTGCAACGCCAAATACTCGCCGCCAAGCTGCGCAACCCCAACTCGCTGCGCGTCCGGCTGCACTTCGCGGGGCGCGAGGTCGAGCTCTCCGCCGATTGCTACGGCATGGTATGGGACCGCGGGGCGGTACAGCCCTGCGATATATTCAAGCTGCCGCACCATGGCGACGCCAAATCCGTCACGCCGCGGTTGGTGCGCAAGCTCAGCCCGCAATACGCGGTCATTTGCTGCGGGCGCGGCTACAACCCCGATAAGGATCGCCCGTCCGCACGGGCGGCAAAGCTCCTGCGCAACGCGGGCGCGCAGCTTTGGTATACCGACGCGTTCAACGACCACGTGCAGCCGGTGATGCGCTGGCCCTCCGTGGATTTCGTCATTCGCGAAAGCGGAGAAATACTGCCTCCGGCGTAAACCGCCGCGCAAGGCGCACAGAGAAAGGATTTCAATGCATGATTACAACCGTATTGTTTGATATGGGCGGCACCTTGGAGGATATTTGGGTAGACGCGGAAAGCGACGCGCGCGCCATCCAAACGCTGCACCGTATGCTGACGGACTATGGACTTTCCCCCGACGCCTCGCTTGAAGCGTTCAAGGCGCGCGTAGACGCGGGCTGGGCGCGCTACGGCGTATACCGCGACGCTACGGATATCGAGCTGAAGCCCGTTCAAATTTGGTGCGATTACGTGCTGAGCGATTTCCAGTTTCCCCCTGAAACGCTTCGCCCCCATTGCGAAGAGATTGCCCATATGTGGGAGGTTACGCACTTCCACCGCCGCCTGCGCCCGAGGGTGCGGGAAATGCTGCTGGGACTGCGCGAACGCGGCATGAAGCTGGGCGTCATTAGCAATACCGCCGCGCTGTATCAGGTATTTGACAGTTTGGAGGAATACGGCATACGCGACCTGTTTCAGGATGTGACGCTCTCCTCCATCACCGGCTTCCGCAAGCCCTGCACGGATATATTCACCGTATCGCTGCGGCAAATGCGCTCGAAACCCGAGGAATGCGTATATGTGGGCGACACCGTATCCAGAGACGTGATCGGCTCCAAGCGCGCGGGGTTCGCCTGCGCCATACAAATCGGCTCCAAGCTGACGGGCGAAAAGGACGCGCAGATCAAGCGCGAATTCGAGCCGGACATCGTCGTTCAAGAAATATACGAGGTACTGCCGGCAGTGGAACGCCTATTGACCGATTGCCGTGCGGAGGAGGAGTAAATCGCCATGGGAAATCTGCAAAACGCGCAGGCGGTCGTTCGGGCGCGCCTACAGCCCATACTTTCCGAGCTCAAGGTCTACGAGGGGCTCGACCGCTTATTTGAGCGCTGCTTTATGAACACGCTGGAAACCACCGTGCGCGAAACCGAGGAGGACACCTTCGTCATTACCGGAGACATTCACGCCATGTGGCTGCGCGATTCCTCGGCGCAGGTGCTGCACTACCTGCGCTTTGCGGACGATCCCTCCGTAGCCGCGCTCATTGAAGGGCTCATTCGCCGTCAGGTCAAGAATATACTGATCGACCCCTACGCCAACGCCTTCAATCAGGCGCCCAGCGACTATAAGCCCTTCGATGATCGCCCCCGCGCCTCGGACTGGGTGTGGGAGCGCAAGTACGAAATCGACTCGCTGTGCTACCCCGTGTGGCTGGCGCACCGCTACCACGCGGCAACCGGAAGCGCGCGCTTTTTGACCGACGATTTCATGCGCGCGCTGCATACCATTGCCGACGTATTCGAAACGGAGCAGAATCACGCCCAAAGCCCCTACCGCTTTGAGCGCGTCGACTGTCCGCCCAGCGATACCCTGACGCACGACGGCAGGGGCGAGCCTGTCGCCGTTACGGGCATGACCTTTAGCGGCTTCCGCCCGAGCGACGACGCCTGCCAATACGGCTACCTGATTCCCGCCAACCTGTTCGCCGCGCAGGAGCTCGAGCACATTGCGTACTTTGCCCAGATGAAGGGCGACGACGCACTGCGGACAAAGGCGCTGAACCTCTCCTGTGAGATCGCGCTGGGCGTGGAACGCTTCGGGCATATCGACTGCGCGCCCTTTGGCGATATCTACGCCTACGAAACCGACGGTATGGGCCACTACAACCTGATGGACGACGCGAACGTGCCCAGCCTGCTGGCGCTGCCCTATTTGGGCGTGTGCGCGGCGGACAATCCGCGCTACTTGCGTACCCGCGCCTTCGTGCTGAGCGAACGCAACCCCTACTACCACGTCGGTCGCTCCGCGCGCGGCGTGGGCAGCCCGCACACGCCGAAGGGCTACATATGGCATATCGGGCTGTGCGTACAGGCGATGACCGCGCTTGACACAGACGAAATCGCCGACCTGCTGGGCGCCATTGTGCGCACGCACGCGGGCTGCGAATATATGCACGAGAGCTTCGACCCGAACGATCCTGCCCAATTCACCCGCGAGTGGTTCGCGTGGGCGAATTCCATGTTTGGCGAAATGCTCTACCGCCTGTACGAAGCGGGCAAGCTAAAGGAAGTACTGCATAAGGCTCTGGCATAACGGGGTGTGAATATACCTGCGGATCGTTACTGTTCAGCCTACGGCTGAACAGTAAGTGGACGG
>JAFUAR010000179.1 GCA_017460585.1 Clostridia bacterium | reverse complement strand
GTCGCTGCCGTCGCACGCGCTCTGGGGTACAGAGGCAACGTCGTTGGAATCGGCGAAGGTGTACTCGTTGGTGGTGTAGCCCAGCTCCTCAAGGTAGCCCTTGATCACGTCGATCTGGTACTTGGAGTTCGGCTCGGCGGAGCAATACAGCAGACCCACGGTCTTGGCATCGGGGAACAGCTCGTGAATCATCTTCGCCTGCTCGTCCAAAGGCGCCAAGTCGGAAGTGCCGGATACGTTCATGCCGGTGGTGCCTGCGAAGTCCGCGATATCCAGAGCAGTGCCGTAATCGGTAATGGAAGTGCCCAGAATGGCGATATCGCCGGTGGCGGCTACGCCCGCCTGCAGCGCGGGAGTGGCGTTGGCGAGAATCAAATCTACGTTCGCGGCCACAAAGGTGTTCATAATGGTATTGCAGGTATTCGAATCGCCAGATGCATTCTGCTCGTCGAAAGAAACGCTGTCGCCCAGCTTTTCGGTCAGCGCGTCCTTAAAGCCCTGCGTCGCGGCATCCAGCGCCACGTGCTGCACCAGCTGGCAGATACCTACGTTATAGGTCTCCTCCGCCACGGCGGCGCCCGCCAGCAGAGTCGCGCAAAGCAGCGCGGTCATGAGGATTGCGAGAAGTTTCTTCATGGTATTTTCCTCCCAATTCATAATTATCAAAAAAGCGGCTCCCATCTAAAAGAGCCGCTTTAATGAACGAATCCCTGTTCAACGGTGGTTTCTCTTTCAGACGCGCATATTCCGGTCGCCGTTCAAATAAAATCGCAGTACGCGAAAATCGCGTACTGCGCTCGTAAAGGCGAACGAAACAGCCACCTTTTTCAACGCGGCAGAACAGGTATGGGAAAGCTCAGCATTGGTATACTTCATCGCGAGCACCCTCCCTTTCTGCAATTTCAGCATATTGAACTTGCAAACATTATAAATTCTTTTATATGCATTGTCAATCCTGTTTTACAACAGCAAAGCGTTAAATCGGCGTAAATGACTGTAATTCACCCAAGGGGCGTCTGAGGAGCGCCCCCGACGTTCAATCCGGTTTGGCGACGAATACGGGTCTGCTTTCCCCATTACTCACGAATGAGCAGCTCCGCAATTTGAACGGCGTTGGTCGCCGCGCCTTTGCGAATTTGATCTCCGCAGCAAAAGAGCGTGAGCGCGTCGTCCCACACCAAATCTCGGCGAATGCGTCCTACGTATACCAAATCCTGATCGCTGGTATCCAGCGTCATGGGATAGACCTTGTTCGCCAAATCATCCACCAGCTTGCAGCCCGCGGCGTGCGATATGGCTTCGCGCGCGGCGTCCACCTCGATTTTGTCCTTCGTTTTCACGGTCACGGAAATCGAATGGGAGCGCAGTACCGGCACGCGCACGCAGGTGCAGGTCACCTTCATGTCGGGCAGATGCATGATCTTGCGCCCCTCGTTCTGCATCTTCATCTCCTCGGTGGTGTAGCCGTTGCCGCTGTCCTATCCAATCTGCGGAATCAAATTAAACGCAATCTGATGCTGGAACGCGTTCACCTCCAGCGCTTCCCCCGCCGCGTACTGGCGCGTCTGTTCCTCAAGCTCGCGCAAACCCACCGCGCCCGCGCCGGATACCGCCTGATAGGTGGAGGCGACCATGCACTGAATGGGGCTTAGGCGATTGAGCGCCGCCACCGCCGTTAAAGTGATAATGGTAGAGCAGTTGGGGTTGGAAATAATGCCCTTGTGGCGCTGCGCGTCTTCCGGATTGATCTCCGGCACGATCAACGGCACCTCCGGATCCATGCGGAAAGCGCTGGAATTGTCCACAAACACCGCGCCGGAGCGAACAATAGCGGGCGCGAGCTCCTTTGCTAAATCGGCTTCGGCGGCGCCCAGCACAATGTTCACGCCCTCAAAAGAGCGCTCCGTGGCTTCCTCCACGGTCACCTCGCCCGTTCCAAATGGCAGCTTCTTGCCCGCGCTGCGCGCGCTCGCCAGCGCCTTCAGCTCGGAAATGGGAAAATTGCGCTCTGCCAGCACCTTCAACATTTCGCGTCCGACCGCTCCCGTCGCACCCAACACCGCAACCTTGTAGCTCTTCATGTGTCGTCCTCCTCACATCTCAATAGAGTGTTTTGAATGAAATTGGAATCCCTTGTCTTCATATACGCACTGCCTGAGCTCCGCTTTTTCCGGCGGATTGCCCGCGGAACCCATCGCCATGCTCATTAGATACTCGCGGTTGCCCGCCGTACCCTCGATGGGCGAAGGGGCGATTCCCTCCACGCGCCAGCCCTGCTCGTGCATAAACGCGCATACGCGCGCGAGCACCTCCATATGCTTTGCCCTGTCTGTCACAATTCCCTTGTGGTTGAGCGCGCTCCTTCCCGCCTCAAATTGCGGCTTAATCAGCGCGACCATGCGCCCCTCCGGCTCCAATATGCGAAACAGCGCGGGCAGCACCAGCAAAACGGAAATGAACGAAACGTCCATTACGCCCAACTGAACCTGCTCCGGAAAGCTGTCCCGTGTTAGAAGGCGCGCGTTGGTCTGCTCCATCACAATGACGCGGGCGTCCCTGCGAAGCTTCTCGTGCAGCTGATTGGTGCCCACGTCCACGGCGTATACCCGCCGCGCGCCGTTTTCCAGCAGCACCTCGGTAAAGCCGCCGGTAGAAGCGCCAATATCCATCGCCACGCATCCGGTCGGGTCAATGGCGAAGACCTCCAGCGCGCGCTTGAGCTTGAGCGCGCCACGACTCACATAGGGCAGATCGTCGCCCAATACCTGAATATCATCCCCGATCGCCACTCCGAACGCGTTCTTGCGCGCCGGCGCGCCGTTCACATACACCAGCCCCGCCTGAATCAACCCCTGCGCGCGTTCCCGCGTGGGCGCCAAGCCTCGCTTTACCAGCGCGGTGTCCAGCCGAAGCGCATCGCTGCTCACGCGCGCTCCTCCGCCATGTTGTGAATCCATATCCCGCGCTTCACCATAATGTAGCCCAACACGCATTTGATAATATCCGCCAGCTGCACCATGAGGAACACGGTAACCACCGGAAGCGCGGTTTTATAGATCAACAGCAACGCCAGCGGAATGCTGACGACCCACGAAAACACGCAGTCGAACAGGAATGTAATCATGGTCTTGCCGCCGGAGCGGATAATGAAATAGCACGAATTGCAAAAGGAGAACAGCGGCATACATCCCGCGCCTACCCACAGGAACCTCGTCGCCAGCTGGCGAATGGCGGGCTCGGTGTTGTAGATTCGTGGAATGAACGGCGCGGCAATCGCCAGCAGCGCTCCCGTAACAACGCATGATGCTAGGCTGAACGCGATCAGCTTCCAAGCGTAGTCCCGCGCCTGATCCGCCTCGCCGCTGCCCAGCGTTTGACCAATGATGATGGCGGTAGCGTTGCCCATGGATATAAACACCACGTTGAACAGGTTGGAAACCGTGCTGGATATGTTCATCGCCGCCACCACGTCCAGCCCGCGCAGCGAATAGCACTGTGAGAGCATGGCGACGCCCAGCGACCACAGCGCCTCGTTCAGCAAAAGCGGCATTCCCTTCACGGTAATGCGCTTTGCCAGCGAAGCGGGCAACTTGAGCGAACGGTACGCGCCTTCAATAAAGCGATAGCGCTTGGGTTGGCGGTGGGTGGCGATGAGCACGATACCCAGCTCTACGTAGCGCGAAAGCACCGTAGCGATCGCCGCGCCGTTCACACCCAAACCGGCGTGCCCAAAGTGATCGTAAATCAGCAAATAGTTGAACACCAAATTGACGAACACCGCAATAATGCCCGCGCGCATGGGCAGCGCGGTATTGCCCGTTTCGCGCAGCGTGCTGGCGTATGCCTGCGAAAGCGCGAAGGGACCTATGCCCAGCAGCATGATGCGCAGGTAGGATAGCCCGAACCCGAGCGTATCCGCAATGCGTTGGTCTGCGTTTTCCTCGTTCAGGTACAGCGCGATCAGTTTGCCGCCCCATATGGAAAAAAGTATAATCGAAATCGCGGTCAGCGCAATGCTGAGCCATATTTTGTAGCGAAAGCAGTAGCGTACGCCATCTACATCGGACGCGCCGTGGTATTGCGCGGCGAATATGCCCGCGCCGGACATCCCGCCGAATATGCACAGATTCGCCACGAACAATAGTTGGTTGGCGATGGAAACGCCCGCCATCTGGTCGGTGCCCACCTTGCCCACCATAATATTGTCCAGCAGGTTCACGAAATTGGATATGGCGTTTTGAACAATAATGGGCACCACCACAGCCAGCACCATGGCGTAAAACGCGCGGCTGCCCACAAATGTCTTTTTGTATTTTTGAAGCGTTTGCGGCATGAATTCAAGCTCCTTTGAATGTTCGTTGACGAACAGTCTTTTCAGGATTACAATGGTTTTATGGAAAGGATGAACGCTATGAACGTAAACAACGATTTTCGCTCCGCGCGGCACTGGGCACACGCGCTGATTGAGGAAACGCTCGAAATCGGCGATATCGCCGTAGACGCCACCATGGGCAACGGACACGATACCGAGTGGCTCTGCCGCCTCGTAGGCGAAACCGGAAGGGTTTACGCCTTCGACATACAGCCCGCCGCCGTAGCGCAGACCGAAGCCCGCCTGCAAGGCGCGCAATTGCGCAATCGCGCAATACTGCACTGCGCCGGTCATGAACGCATGAACGAGCTGCTGCCCGAGAGCGCAAACGCCATCGTATTCAATCTAGGCTGGCTGCCAGGCGCGCCTCACGGCGTAACCACCCGCGTCGAAACCACACTGCAGGCGGCCAACGCCGCGCTGCAATGCCTAAAACCCCGCGGCATACTCACCATCTGCATCTATCCCGGGCACGAGGAGGGCGCGCGCGAGCGGGACGCGCTGCTGCATTGGGGCGCGCATCTGCGTCCGGAAGCGTTCGATGTATTCGTAAAGCAATACCTCAACCAGCCCCACGATCCGCCGCTCCTGTTGGCGGTGCGCAAGCTCATGGAAAAGACATCTACCGGCTTACCGTAAGCAGCCGCGCGTATATTCCGCCCTGCTCAATCAAGGAAGCGTGGTTGCCGCGCTCTTCTATGCCGTTCTCCGTGAGCACCAGTATGGTATCCGCATTTTGAATGGTCGTCAGCCTGTGCGCAATGGTGAAGGTGGTTCTGCCCTTCATGAGCTTCTCCAGCGATTGCTGCACCAAGCGTTCGGATTCGTTGTCCAGCGCGCTGGTCGCCTCGTCCAATATCAGTATGGGCGGATTTTTCAGGAATATGCGCGCAATGGAAATACGCTGCTTCTGCCCGCCGGAGAGGCGCACGCCGCGTTCGCCCACGTGCGTATCGTACCCCTGCTCCAGCTCGCATATGAACGAGTGCGCGCCCGCGCGCTTCGCCGCCTCGATAATCTCTTCGCGGCTCGCCCCGGGGCGACCGTACTCGATGTTTTCCGCAATGGTGCCGGAAAAGAGGTACACGTCCTGCTGCACCATGCCGATATGGCTGCGCAGCGATCGCAGCGTAAACGCGCGAATATCCTGCCCGTCGATCAGAATGCTGCCCTCGTTCACATCGTAAAATCTAGGAATCAGCGAACAGAGCGTGGTCTTTCCTCCGCCGGAGGGACCCACTATGGCGATATTCTCGCCCGCCTTTACCTTTAAATCGATATGGCGCAGCACCTGCTGTCCGCCCTCTTCATAGGCAAAGCTCACGTTTCTCAATTCAATATCGCCGCGCACGTCGCCCATGGGCTTGGCGTTTGGAGCGTCCTGAATGGTCACCGGCTCGTTCATCACCTCGGAAAAGCGCTCTATACCGGTAATGCCGCGCTGGAACTGCTCCATGAACTCCACCAAGCGGCGTATGCTCGCCAGCAACGTGGTGACATACAGCAAATAAGCCACCAAATCCGGCGCGCCAATCTTACCGTGAATCATGTAAATTGCGCCAAGCACGACCACCAGTATGTACATTATTCCATCGAACAAGCGGGTCACCGAGTGGAAGCCCGCCATGTTGTGGTACATACCGCGCTTAATCACGAGGAACTGCTCGTTGTTTTTGGCGAATTTCTTTTCCTCAATCGGCTCGTTCGCAAACGACTTGACCACGCGAATGCCCGCCAAGCTGTCCTCCACCTGCGCGTTCAATTCGCCCAGCTCGTGGCGCGAATCCTTAAAGCTCTGGCGCATCCGCTTGGAGAATATGTTGGAAAAGTACACCATGAGCGGCAGCGCGGCAAAAATCATGAGCGTGAGCGGCACGTTGGTCTGGCACAGTATAATAAACGCGACCGCGATCTTAATTACCGCGATGAACAGCTCCTCCGGAAAATGGTGGGCAAATTCCGTAATGTCGTTCAAATCGGTGGTAATTCTGGACATAAGCTGTCCCAGCTTGGTGTGGTCGTAATACTGGTGCGAAAGCTCCTGTAGGTGGGAGAACAGATCGGTGCGCATATCCCGCTCGATCAACGCGCCCATAATGTGCCCGATGGACTGCATATAGTAGTTCGCCGCCGTATCAATCACGCGCAGCACCACGTAAATGCCGCCCAGCTTGAGTACGGTAGAAACCAGCAGGGGCGTGCCGGATTGCGCGCTTCCGGTAATGAAGCGTACTATGAGCGGCAACACCAAGTCGCATATGGTGGTTAACGACGCGCAAAACAAATCGATCAGCATCGTTCGCATACGCGGCTTGAAGTACGGCAGAAATACGTGAAACAGCGAAAGCGTATGGCGCATGGAGGGCTTGGACATGGTTTATACTCCTTTGGATGCTTTAATTTGCTTCTCTCGTTCCAGTATGGTTGCGTCTACCAGCGTTCTATACCAGCGCTGATACAGGTATTGGTATATAAAGCCTTCCCTTCCGTCCAGAAAGCCCAGCCGGAATATATAGGCGTAAATAAACAGCATCCAGCAGCGCAGGAAGGGCGGCAGGCGGTAATACAGCCTGTACTTGCGTATGCGCGTGCGTATGAGCTTTTCATCCCCCACGCCGCTCAGCTCGACCGCTCCTGTGCGGTATTGGTCGCGCTCGGCAAAGTAATCGTCCGCCTCGCGCTCGGCGTAGCCCGCCAGCTTAGTCACAAAGGCGTGCAAATCCTTATAATCCATATGGTCGAAGCGATGCTTCGCCTCGATCACGCGCCCTTGGGGAACGATGGTATGCTCGTCCATCCGCCTCTTTTCAATGCTCCCGCAGCCGTTGCGAAACACCACGATCTTGCGCTTCTTGGAGCCGCCGTGGTCAATGCGCCGCCCCATAAAGTAAAAGCGCGATTCGGTCAATATGCCGTTCACGTCGTCATGCGCGTGCACCTGCAAAAGCGTTTCCAGCTCGTTATTCAATTCGGGTGTATAAAACTCGTCCGCATCTACGCGCATCACCCATTCGGTTTGAATGCCGGCGTTTTCCAGCGCCCAGTTAAACTGATGCGAATAATCAATGAACGTATGCTCCAGCACCTCCGCGCCCAATCTCTTCGCCAGCGCCACGGTGCCGTCTGTACTGCCGCTATCCACCACCACCACGCGCTCCGCGAGCGGTCTCAAGCGGCGAATGCAGGTTTCTATGTTTTTCTCCTCATTGAGCGTGAGCACAATTGCCGTAACACTCGCCATCAGCGCGCATCCTCCTTCGGTTTGGCGCCTTCGCTCATACGCGCGCTCGCGACCGCGCTGAACCCCTCGGAGCGCTCGGGCTGAAACAGTGTTTTCAGGGTGAGCAGCACCAGCTTGAAATCGAGTAAAAGGCTCTGTTCCTCAATATAAAGTAAATCCAAAAGGAGCTTATCCTCCGGCGCAGTATTGTATTTGCCGTATACCTGCGCATATCCCGTCAGTCCCGCGCGCACGCGCAGCCGGTAGCGAAACTCGGGGAGCTCCCGCTCATATATTTCGTAATGCTCCACGCGCTCCGGTCGCGGTCCCACAATGGACATATCTCCGCGCAGCACGTTGAAAAGCTGAGGCGTTTCATCCAGCCGGATGCGGCGAATGATTCTGCCTACCCGCGTAACGCGCGCGTCCGCCCGGGTCGCCGGATGGATGCCGTCCGCTTCCGCGTCTTGGGTCATGCTGCGAAACTTGATAATGCGAAACGACCTGCCGTTTTGGGTGAGCCGTTCCTGCCGGTAGAATACCGGTCCGCCGTCCTCCAGCTTTACGCACAGCGCGGTCAGCAGCATAAACGGTGAAAACGCAATCAGGCAAACGAGCGAAAAGGCGATGTCGATCGCGCGCTTGACCAATCCGTTTCCCTGCGCCGGCACAGGCTCGTAGCGCATGAGCGGCGTATCTAAAAAATGCTTCACCGCGCTGCCGCGCGATACAATATCCACAAATTCCGGCACATAGTAAAACGTTCGCCCTGTAGACATACAAGCGTTTTCATATAGCGCGCGCTTTTCCAGCGAAACGTTCATGCACATGACCGCCTCCGCGCGCTCAATGGCGCAAAGCGCATCTTCTGTGCGCGCCTCGTGCACCACGGTCGGGAAAAAGAACAAATGCCCGTAGCGCGAGCGGATCCTGCCGATAAACCGCTTTGCGCGCGCGGGGTTTTCCGCCCCGCCGTAAATCAGCAGTGTCTGCGCGGGCTGTATAAAGCGGTACAGCAACTTTTTCGCCAACCATATGACCAATGTAGAGCCCGCCAGCTGCCACGCTACAATTACCGTGCCCGGCAGTATATTGACGTATTGCCTGCGCAGCAGGCAGCACGCCGCGTACATGAGCAAATCCGCCAGTCCGAACGATATGAACTGGGAAAGCACCGTATCGCCAATAGAGGTCGAAGCGAAGGCGTAGCCCCGATACAAGCGGCTCAGCCACCGGTACAGCGCGTAGTATACAACGGTCGCGCCGATCAAGCCCTCGGCGCGGTGCGCGCGAAAGGCGTAGGCGTTGTAATACAATCGCCATACAAACAGAAAAAGACCTACGTTAATGGCGACCAACAGTATTGACGCTGCAACGGTGATTTTCTTATCCCTCAAGCGGCGCTCCTTTCCGCGTTTTTGCGGCTACCGAACCAGCGCCGCCGCCGTTTTCGCGGCGAGCGCCGCGTTATTGTACACCAGCTGAATATTGGAAGCGAGGCTATCGCCGCCGGTAATATCCTTAATCTTGGCCAGCAGGAAGGGCGTAGTCTGCTTGCCGTGAATCCCCTGCGCGTTCGCCTCGGCAATCGCCTCGTCAATGGCTCGATTGATCACTGCGGGATCCATAGAATACTCCTCCGGAATGGGGTTGGTCACTAGCATACCGCCCTTCAAACCCATATCGAGCTTTGCGCGGAACGCCGCGGCGATCTCCTCGGGCGTATCCAAGCGATAATCTACGGCAAATCCGGAGGTTCTGGTATAGAAGGCGGGCAACTCGCTCGTGCCGTAGCCAATTACGGGAACGCCCTTGGTCTCCAAATACTCGAGCGTCAGTCCCAAATCGAGTATGGACTTCGCCCCCGCGCAAATGACCATTACGCCCGTCTGCGCCAGCTCCTCCAAATCGGCGGAGATATCCATCGTCGTCTCCGCGCCGCGGTGCACTCCGCCAATGCCGCCGGTGGCAAAAATGCGAATTCCCGCCATTTCGGCAATAATCATGGTGGTCGCCACCGTAGTCGCCCCATCCATTCCCTTGGAGACGATCACGGGCAAATCCCTTCTGGAAGCCTTGGTGACATCGTAGCCCTTTTTGCCCAAATGTTCAATCTCGTCCCTGCTCAGCCCCGCCTTCAACCGACCGCCGATAATGGCGATGGTCGCGGGCGTCGCGCCGTTTTCGCGAATAATGCGCTCCACGTTGAGCGCGGTTTCCACATTTTGCGGATAAGGCATTCCATGCGAGATAATGGTCGATTCCAGCGCCACAACCGGCTTGCCCTGCTCCAGCGCCTGACGTACCTCGGGCGCGATATCCAAATAAGCGTTCATATTCACTGTCGTTTCCCCTCCAACTCGTTTTCGATTTCCTTCATTCTCTCCGTCAATTTTCCCTCGCTGAGCGCGTCGGCGACCGTGGTCGCGGATTCCGCGGTAATGCCCGCAGCCGCCATTCCCGCCAGCGCGCTTTGCCGCATATTCAGTCCACGAAGCCTGCTCCACGCCAGCGCCGCCGTAAACGCGTCGCCCGCGCCGGTGGCGTTGACCATTGAAAGCTTCGCCCCGGGCAGGCAAAACGCTTCATCGCCGTTTGCGCAGCATACGCCTTGCGTACCCATAGTGAGATAGACCTCGCGCGCGCCCATGCGGCAAAGCGCGCGCGCCGCGCGCATCGCGTCCTCAGGTCCGCGCACCTCTATTCCGGTCAACCGCTGCGCCTCAATCCGATTGGGCTTGAAGCGGTCGATATAGGGCAGCGCGCCGCTTAAACGATCCGCCTTGGCGGCGGATACCGCGTCTGCAATTACGGGGCATTGCGCACCCTGCGCCGCCCAGCGCAGCGTTTCGGCGGGCAAATTTGCGTCCAGTATCAATAGATCCGCGGCGCGAATCGCTTTCATAGACGCGGCGAGCGCGTCATTGGTGAGCGCATCGCATATGCGCATATCGTTCACCGCCAGCGCCATGTCCCCGTCTGAATCCGCGATGAACAAATAGCACGATGTCGCCGCATCCGGCAGCGTCAGCGCGTAGGTCAGGTCAATGCCGCGCCTTTCACAGTCCGCGCGCACCAACGCGGCGTTTTCATCGCCGCCCAGTGCGGTCATTAGTGAAACCGACTGTCCGAGCTGCGCGCACCCGCAAGCGAGGTTGTGTCCCACGCCG
>JAFUAR010000178.1 GCA_017460585.1 Clostridia bacterium | reverse complement strand
GATGTGCTGCCCCAGCTCAAGGCGGACGCGGAGCGCTTTGAAGCCCCGCTGATTCTCGATGCCGCCAATCAGATCGATCCGATGGCGGAGTTGGCGGACGAGCTGCGCAGGGCGATATCGCCGGACGCGCCGCTTTCCGTGCGAGAGGGCGGCATGATTGCCCAAGGGTATTCCGATGCGCTCGACGAGCTGCGCGATATTTCGGTACACGGCAAGCAGTATTTGGCGGAAATGGAGCAGTCCGAGCGCGAAAAAACGGGCATTCGCAACCTCAAAATCGGCTATAACCGCGTGTTCGGCTACTATATAGAGGTCACCAAATCGTTATAAGAGCTGGTGCCCTATCATTAAGTGCGCAAGCAGACGCTGGCAAACTGCGAGCGCTTTATTACCGAAGAGCTCAAAAACCTTGAAAACCGCATATTGGGCGCGGAGGAAAACGCGGTTCGGCTGGAATATGATTTGTTTGTGGAGCTTCGCGAAAAGCTCAAGGGGCAGTTGCCGCGCCTGCAGCGCACTACGCAGGCGCTCAAGGCGCTGGACGTGCTGCTCTCCATGGCGGAAGTCGCCGCCGAGCGCGATTACGTGCGCCCCAGCCTCAACGCAGATGGGCGCTACGATATTGAGAACGGTCGGCATCCCGTGGTGGAGGAATCCATTGGGCGGGAGAAATTTGTGCCCAACGATACGCATCTGGATGGGGAACACCGCGTCATGATTATTACCGGACCCAACATGGCGGGTAAATCCACCTATATGCGTCAAACCGCTTTGATTGTGCTGATGGCGCACATGGGTTCGTTCGTGCCCGCCTCCAAGGCGGATATTTCCTTGACCGATCGGGTGTTTACCCGCATCGGCGCCTCGGACGACCTGTTCGGCGGGCAGAGCACTTTCATGGTGGAAATGAGCGAAATGGCGACTATATTAAAGTACGCCACGCAGAACAGCCTAATCCTATTGGACGAGGTGGGACGCGGCACCTCCACGTTTGACGGGCTTGCCATCGCGTGGGCGGCGGTGGAGCACATCGCCTCGCCCAAGTGCGGCGCGCGCACGCTGTTCGCCACGCATTACCACGAGCTGTCGGAGCTGGAAGGCAGCCTGAACGGCGTGGTGAACTACCGCATTACCGCCAAGGAGCAGGGGGACGATATCGTATTTCTGCGCAAGATTGTGCCCGGAGGAGAGGACCGCAGCTACGGCATTGCGGTGGCAAAGCTGGCGGGACTGCCCGCGGCGCTCATTTCCCGCGCGCGGCAGATTATGGCGCGGCTCGAGGTGGACGATCAGGAGCGCGGCTCCATCGGTAAGAGCATACTGGTTAGCCCCAAGGCGAAGGATCGGCAAATGGGGCTTTTGGATGAAGCGCCCATGGCGCTGGCAAACGAAATTGCCGAGCTGGACGTGGTGAGCATGACGCCCATCGAGGCGTTGAACAAGCTGTTCGAGTTGAACGAGAAGGCGAAACGGATTTAGGAATCATCCGATTGGGAGGATACGAAGCGATGCCCATTCGCATATTGGATGCCGCCACGGTGGGGCGCATCGCCGCCGGAGAGGTGGTGGAGCGCCCCGCGTCTGTGGTGAAGGAATTGATGGAGAACGCGTTGGACGCGGGCGCGACCGCTATTACGGTGGAGATCAAAGGCGGCGGTATAGAACTGATTCGCGTAACGGACAATGGCTGCGGCATAGAGCAAGGACAGGTGCGCCTCGCGTTCGAGAACCACGCCACCTCCAAGCTGCAGAACGCCGAGCAGCTGGATGATATTCGCACGCTGGGCTTTCGGGGAGAGGCATTGCCCTCCATTGCCGCCGTGGCGCACGTGGAAATGACCACCCGCGCGCGAGGGCAGGAGAGCGGAACGCGCGTCAGCGTGGATGGCGGGCAGAATTTGCGCGTACGCGAGATCGGCTGTCCGGAGGGCACTACGCTGGTGGTGCGGGATTTGTTCTACAATATTCCCGTACGCAGGGCGTTTCTGAAAAAGCCCGCCTACGAAGGCGGTCTGGTACACGACGTGGTCGCGCGGCTGATGATCGGCAACCCAGACGTATCGGTCCGCTTTATCAGCAATGGTTCCACGCAGTTTCACAGCTATGGCGACCATCAGCTGCGCCACGCGGTATTCGCGGCGTATGATAAACAAACCGCCGAACAGATGATTGCCGTAGACGCCATGGAGGGCGGCACGCGCATACGCGGGCTGATTGGCATAGGCGATTTGGCAAAGAATTCTCGCGCGCACGAGTTGTTTTTCATCAACGGGCGCTCTGTGCGCTGCGCGCTGCTTTCCAAAGCGCTGGAGCAGGTGTGCAGAAGCCGCGTGACCATTGGGTTGTACCCCATGTGCGCGCTGCATTTGGTGCTGCCGCCCAACGCGGTGGATGTAAATGTGCACCCCAATAAGCTGGAAGTGCGCTTTCGCGACGAGGAGAACACGCGGGAAACGGTGGAGCGGCTGCTGAATTCAGCGTTTCAAGGTGAGCGCGTGTTGGACTTTGCGCGCGATACCGCGCCGGTGAAGCCTGTGGAGCGGGTGGCGAAAGTGGAAAGGATTGACCCCAAGCCCATTGCTCCCGCTGCCCCTGCGGCGCAGAAAACGCCTGCCATGCCGCCGCTGCCCAACGCAGCGCAGCGTGAGGAAGTGTCGACAAAACCTGTGCAGACCCGTCTGTTCGATTCTCCCGCATCGCTCCCCAGAGAGCTTCCAAACCGCCTGCGCGAAGCGCCGGAAGGCTCCGTTGCGCACGGACCGGTTCAGGTGATCGGCGCGGAAAAGGCGGTTGCGCCAAGGCAGGACGATTTGCCCACGCCCCACGTCAACGAAGAGCTTCCCCCCTATAAGGTGGTGGGCGTGGCGTTTGACACGTATATAGTGCTCGAATTTGAAGATAGCCTGCTGGTGATCGATCAGCACGCGGCGCATGAACGCCTGCGCTACGAGATGTATAACCGCCAGCTCGAGGAGGGTACCGCTTCGCAGCGACTGCTCGTGCCGCTGGTGCTGCGCCTGTCTGCGCGGGAAATGGCGCTCATACGCGAAAACCAATCCGTATTGGAGGAATCCGGTTACGCCATAGAGCCGTTCGGAGAGCAGGATATTCGCGTTACGGCGGTGCCCCATGTGTTGGGCAAGGCAGAGCTTCGCCCCATATTCATGGATATGCTTCACGCGCTGAGTCGCCTGAAGGCGGCGACGCTGGACGCCCGCCGCGCCGAGATTATGCAAATGTCCTGCAAGGGCGCCGTGAAGGGCGGAGATTCGCTTTCAGAGGGCGAAATTCGCTCGCTGATTGCCCAAATGCTGGAAACCGGCGCGCCGCCCACCTGTCCGCACGGCAGACCTGTGGTGCGTAGCGTGCCCAAGAGGGAGCTTGAAAAGTGGTTCAAGCGCATACAGTAGCATGAAGCAGCCGATCATTGTGATTACGGGACCGACCGCCTCCGGCAAGACCGCCTGCGCGGTGGCGCTGGCGCGGAGGTTGGACGGGGAGATTATTTCCGCGGATTCCATGCAGGTATACAAGGGCATGGACCTTTTGAGCGCGCAGCCCACGCTGCAGGAGCGCGGCGGCGTGCCGCACCACCTGCTGGGCGTGGCGGAGCCTATGGAGCGCTTTACCGCTTCCGCCTATCGTACCGCGGCAAAGCGGGCGGTGGGTGAAATTGCCGCAAGGGGAAAGCTGCCGATCGTATGCGGAGGTACGGGACTATATATTGACGCGCTTACCCGTCCTATGGGCTTTTCAGTGGAGGCGGACGATGCGCTGCACGCGCGGTTAATGGCGGCCGCACAGGAGCCGGGCGGTGCGCGTATGCTGCACGACAGGCTCCGCAGTGTGGACCCCGAAAGCGCGCAGCGCCTGCATCCCAACGATATCCGCCGTGTGGTGCGCGCTATAGAAGTATACGAGATTTCGGGCATACCGCAATCGGAGCATATGCGGCGGGACGCTTTAAAACAGGGCGATTATGCCGAACGCATCTTCGCGCTTCGTTGGAGCCGAGAAGCGCTTTATGCGTGCATCGACGCGCGGGTAGACGATATGGTGCAAAGGGGCTTAGTTGACGAAGTGCGCTCGCTCCATATGCAGCGGGAACGCTTTCCCACCGCCGCGCAGGCGATCGGGTACAAGGAGATCGCCGCCGCGTTGGAGGGACGGTGCGATATGCCCAGCGCCATAGATCAGGTGAAGCAGGCGACGCGCAATTACGCCAAGCGTCAGCTCAGCTGGTTGCGCAGAGACGCGCGCACCGAATGGGTGGAAGCCGAAGGGCGAACGCCCGAGGCGGTCGCGGAGGAGATCGCCGAAAGGTTTGCCAAGCGCAAGGAAGCGTAACCGCAACGCCGATTTTGCATTTAACCCAATCGCTGGAATGAACGACGAAACATGGGGAGAGGATAATTCCATGCAAAAATCCAATTTGATGACCGAAGGCGCGCCGTGGAGGCACATTATCCGCTTTGCCGCGCCGGTGCTGGCGGGGTCGCTGCTCCAGCAGCTGTACAATACGGTAGACGCGATTATCGTGGGCAATTTTACCGGAGAAGCGGCGCTGTCCGCCGTGGGGACTACAGGCAGCTTCGCTTTTCTGTTTCTCGCCATCGCCCTCGGGTTTTCCGCGGGCAACGGCGTAGTCGTGGCGCAGCATTACGGGGCGGGGGACGAGGTGCAGGTGCGCAAGACCGCCTCCTCCGGAATACTGTTTTTAATGATTCTGGGCGCAATCTTCGCGCTGCTGGGCATCGCCGTGGCGCGCCCCGCCTATACCTATATTGTGAACGTGCCGGAAAGCTATCTCGACATGACCCTGCAGTACTTCCGAATTTACGCAATTGGATTGATCTTTCAGTATGGGTACAACATATTTTCCTCCATATTGCGGGCGGTGGGCGATAGCAGGGCGACTTTGTACTTTCTGCTCATTGCATCGGTGCTGAATATCGCGCTCGATTTGTTATTTGTGGCGGTATTTCGCTGGGGCGTGGCGGGCGCCGCAATCGCCACGGTCATCGCTCAGGCGGCATCCTTTGCGGCGGCGTGGCTATATATGACGCGCCAATACCCCATTTTCCGCTTTAAGCTTAGCGAATACCGCTGGAGCGGTCCGCATATTCGCAGTACTGTGACGGTCGGTATGCCCATTTCTCTGCAGCTCATTATTGTATCTGTGGGGCTGACGCTCATTCAGCGCGCGGTAAACGGCTTTGGACAGGCAATGACGGCGTCCTTTACGGTTGGAAACCGCATTGAAATGTATTTAAACCTGCCCTGCAACGCCTTTCAAACGACATTGGCGACCTATACAGGTCAAAACATTGGCGCGAACCGTATGGACCGCGTAAAGCTGGGCGTGCGGCAGACCATTGTCATTTCCTGCATATGCACGCTGCTGATTTCCGGCGCGGTATGGCTGCTGTCGGAAAATATTATTACGCTGTTTGGCTTGAGCGATCAGGCGGCGGTGTATTGTTTGGATCACCTTAGAACCGTGGCGTTTATCAACATTATTCTCTCTTTGTACATTCCGTTGTTCGGGGTATTTCAGGGGTCGAATCACAGCGGCTTCCCCGCCATAGTCGCTACAGGCGCGTTGACGACCCGCGTGCTGGTGACGTATTTGTTCAAGGACAGCGCGTTTTTGGGCTATAGAATGATCTGGTGGAACGGACTGTTCGGCTTTGGTCTGGGGTTTATCATCAGCTGGAGCTATTATTTGAGCGGACGCTGGCAGCGAAACGCTTCGGTTCGATAAATAGTGCGGGTGTTTCCGCTTTGGCGATATCCGAACAGACGCGATGGAATACATAGACTTTTTTCTTGGAGACAGTCGCTATGAAGCTGCAAATCAATCCTGTGCAAAAGGGCGATATCGATACCGTATTCGCCATTCAACAGGCGGCGTACAAACCGTTGTTTGAAAAGTATCGCGATGCTGCGACCAATCCGTATATGGAAAGCCGGGAAACCGTGCTGCGCAAGTATACTAGGGCGGGCACGATTGGTTATCTCTTCGTGCAGAACGGCTACGCCGTTGGCGCGGTCAGGCTCAGCATAGACCATGAAAGGCATTGGGGCAGGGTTTCCGCGCTGTGCGTATTGCCGCAATATCAGGGGCAGGGTATTGCGCAATGCGCGCTGAGGGAGATTGAGCGGCGGCATACCGATATTGAACGGTGGTATTTGGATACCATATTGGAGGAGGCGGGCAATTGTCATCTATATGAAAAGCTTGGCTATTGCAGAACGGGAACGCCACAGCCGATCAATGCATATATGACGCTGGTGAATTACGAGAAGAATAAACAATCGTAGAATTCAAAGAAACAATTCAGGATGATTTCCGCTTTTGTACAAAACATCAACGCGCCTCGCAGATTTCTGCGGGGCGCGTTGATATAGATAGAGTTTGGGGAAGGGGTAAATCAGGAATCGAAGAACTCCTGTCCGCCTTCGAGCGTCAATCTTTCCGTCTTGGGATATTCGAATATCAGGTTCTTGTCGGCGTTCGTCAGGTATTCTACATACCGCTGAGCCTCCCATTTGGCCATGGGAAGGTCGTGCATCAAATACTTGCCGCAGTTCTCCTCCGACGCGCCGGGTACCTCGCCCTCATACGTGCTCAAATGCTGGAAGGATTCGAGGATGATCGGATACATCTCGGAAGAGGCGGGACGCCCCTTGACGATAATGTAGAAGCCAGTCATGCAGCCCATGGGTCCCCAATAGATCAGCTTGTTCTTCCATTCATCGTGATTTCTCAGATAAGTGGCGACGATATGCTCTATGGTGTGCATGGCGGCGGGATCGATAGACGGTTCCGCGTTCGGCTTCTTCATACGAATGTCGAAGGTCGTGACGAGTTCATCGCCGATGGTATCTACCCGACTCTCAAAGATGCCGGGCACGATTTTGGTGTGATCGACCGAAAAGCTTGGAATCAAATCCATAGGGCGAACCTCCTTTGTGCTCATTCACGTGGAATCATACCACTCATACACAAATTGTGCAATAGTTTTTTGATATTTTGTGGTTACGCGGGTTACTGTTCAGCCGTAGGCTGAACAGTAAGTGGACGGAGGATATGTCCCCCGCCACTACTCCCCTCAGGTTTTGCTAAAACCGCTGCGCGGTTTCCGGACGCAAAACCTGCAAGGAAGCGGACACTTGGTCCGCGTCCTCGCGGCGTACACGCCGCCGCTGCGGATTGAACGTTGGGGATTGCGACCCCGATACCTCCATGGGTGAATAGTAACGTTACGCGGAGGGCTTGGATTCCACTTCGGTCAGCTGGGGCGCCTGTTCCGCCTGTTCCAGCGCGGGCTGCGCGGAAATGAGCAGCGGTTTTTCCTTGCCCAGAACGGCGTCCTCGGTAATAATGCACTTCTTTACGCCCTCCAACGAAGGCAGTTCATACATGGTATCCATCATGATGCCTTCGATGATGGCGCGCAGTCCGCGCGCGCCGCTCTTGCGACTAAGCGCCTGCTGCGCGATGGAGCGAAGCGCGTCGTTCGTGAATTCGAGCTCCACGTTGTCAAACGACAGCAGCTTGGAATACTGGCGCACCAGCGCGTTCTTCGGTTCGGTGAGAATGCGCACCAGCGCCTCCTCATCCAGCGAACCCAGTGTGACCAGCACCGGCAGGCGCCCGATGAACTCCGGAATGAGACCGAACTTCAACAGATCTTCCGGACGCACCTGCGCCATCAGCTCTTCGTTGACGCGCTCGCTCTTGCCGCGTACCTCCGCGCCGAAGCCCAACACCTTTTTGCCCGTGCGGCTTTCGATGATCTTTTCAATGCCGTCGAACGCGCCGCCGCAGATGAAGAGTATGTTGGTGGTATCGATCTGGATGAATTCCTGATGCGGATGCTTGCGCCCGCCCTGCGGGGGAACGGCGGCCACGGTGCCCTCCAATATTTTGAGCAGCGCTTGCTGCACGCCCTCGCCGGATACGTCGCGGGTGATGGAGGGATTGTCGCTCTTGCGGGCGATCTTATCGATCTCGTCAATATAGATGATGCCCTGCTGCGCGCGCTCCACATCGTAATCCGCGTTCTGAATGAGGCGAAGCAGTATGTTTTCCACGTCTTCGCCCACATAGCCCGCTTCGGTGAGGCTGGTGGCGTCCGCAATGGCGAACGGCACGTTTAATATGCGCGCCAGCGTTTGCGCCAGATAGGTCTTGCCGCAGCCCGTGGGTCCCAGCATGACGATATTGGACTTTTGCAGCTCCACATCGCCCTTGCTGCCGTTCATGAAGCGAATGCGCTTGTAGTGATTGTACACCGCCACGGAGAGCGCCTTCTTCGCCGCATCCTGCCCGATGACGTACTGATCGAGAATTTCCTTGATCTCCAGCGGCTTTTTGATTTCGACAGTGCCGTGCGTATCGATGCTCTCCACATCGTCGGAGATGATCTCCTGACAGAGCAGCACGCATTCATTGCAGATGAACGCGTTGGGTCCGGCGATGAGCCGACGCACCTGTTCCTGCGTCTTGCCGCAGAAGGAGCAGCGCACCCGGGTCTTATCTTCGCGGTTATTTGGCATGAATTATCTCCTTGGAACAATGATTTCGTCGATCAAACCGTAGTCCTTCGCCTGCGCGGCGGTCATGTAGTGGTCGCGCTCCACATCCTTTTCAACGGTGCGCAGCGGCTTGCCCGTATTGCGCGCGAGCAGCTCGTTCATGGTCTTTTTAATGCGAAGAATCTGCTCGGCCTGAATCTGGATGTCCGTCGCCTGTCCCTTCGCGCCGCCCAGAGGCTGATGAATCATGATTTCGGCGTGCTCCAGCGCCTTGCGCTTGCCCTTTGCGCCCGCGGCCAGCAGGAACGCGCCCATAGACGCCGCGAGCCCTACGCACAGTGTGGATACTTCGCACTTGAGGTACTGCATGGTATCGTAAATCGCCATGCCAGCGGATACGGAGCCGCCGGGGCTGTTGATGTACAGCATAATGTCGGCTTCCGGATCTTCCATTTCAAGAAAGAGCATCTGCGCTACAATGCTGTTGGCGACGTCGTCGTCAATTTCTCCGCCCAGAAATATGATTCGGTCCTTCAAAAGGCGGGAGTAGATATCATAGGAGCGTTCGCCCCGACTGGTCTGTTCTACAACATAGGGGATCAAATTCACGGATCACACACCTCCTCGCGTGTAAGAATCGAGGGGAACCGTCGGCTCCCCTCGAGGAACATTCATTTGATTGGAATGGATTACTTTGCGTTCGCCTTCAGGAAATCCACGGCCTTCTGCATGGAGGCGATTTCCTTGAAGTAGTTCTGGTCGGATTCGCCCAGCATCGCCTTGAACTCTTCCACAGGGCGCTTGTTCTGGTCGGCGTACTTCTGAATTTCCGCTTCAACCTCTTCCTCGGTCGCTTCAATATTTTCCGCCTTGCGCACCGCTTCCACCACGAGCTGCAGCTTTACGCGCTCTTCGGCGGGCTTGCGGTATACGTTTCTCGCCTGTTCCATGGTCTGACCGGTGTACTTGAGGTAGTCCTCCAGCTTCATACCCTGATACATCAGGCGCATTTCCATATCGCGCATCATGTTGGTAATCTGGTCTTCGATCATGGCGTCAGGAATATCGACCTTCGCGTTGTCGCAAACCTGCTCGAGCACTTCGTTTTCAAACGCGGCGTCCGCCTTTTCCTCCGCCTGCTTTTCGAGCGTTTCGCGCACTTCGCTGCGGTACTCTTCAACGGTATTGGCGGTTTCGGAGGTTTCCTTCACGAAATCCGCGTCCAGCGCGGGCATATCCTTTTCGCGAATGGAGTTGACCTTTACCTTAAATACTACGGGCTTGCCCGCCAGCTCTTCGGCGTGGTAATCCTCGGGGAAGGTTACGTTTACATCCAGCTCGTCGCCTACCTTGGCGCCCACCAGCTGATCCTCAAAGCCGGGAATGAAGCTGCCGGAGCCCAGCACGAGATCGTGTCCCTGCGCGGTGCCGCCGTCGAACTGCTCGTCGCCCAAGAAACCGGCGTAATCAATGTTCACCTGATCGTCCATCTGAGCGGCGCGGTCGGTCACGTCCACAAAGCGGGCGGCGCGGTTGCGGGCGCGCTCGATCTCAGCGGATACGTCGTCGTCCGTGACTTCTTCCACCTGCTTCTCGATGCCGAGATTCTTGTATTCGCCCAGCTCCACATCGGGGCGCACGAATACTTCGCAGGTGAACTTGAGCTCCTGACCGCGACCGATTTGGGTCACGTCGATTTCAGGACGGTCTACTACGTCCAGATTGTGCTCCTTCACGGCTTCCTCATAGATTTCGGGGAAGATCGCGTCGAGCGCGTCCTCGTAAAACACGGAAGCACCGTAATAATTCTCAATAACCTTCATGGGCGCCTTGCCGCGGCGGAAGCCGGGAATATTGATGCGCTTAACCAGCTTCTTGTAAGCGGTCTGGATGCCCTGCTCGAACTTTTCGGCATCCACTACGAAGTCCAGCTTCACTTTATTCGAAGAGAGTTTCTCGCAAGTGCTTGACATTGGTTTCATCCTCCTGAAAATACGGGTTCATTAGTCTTCAAATTACACCAGATGAGTTTATCACATTTATGAAAGCATTTGCAACACCTCTTGAGTAAATTGACACCCGAACAGGCAAATTGAGCGTTAATTTATTAAGAATACCGATTCCTGCAAGGCGCGAAAGCAGGGGTATGGGTGCGCATTTGTTCAAGGAACGCGCAAAGTTGACAGAATGCAGGAAATTGTGATATACTTGCAATAGTTTGGTAATATGTGGTTGAAAAGTGATCGAAAAATCGTTTCAAAGTGTTTGCCAATTTTGGGCGCGAGGGAAAATATAATGAATAAAAACAACCTGTTTCAACGTCTGGCGGCGTTTATCATCGCGCTGTGCATGCTGATACCGGCAGGACTGGGCGAAATGGAGTCTCTGGAGGAAATTGAAGCGCAGCTTGAGTGGACGCAGGAATCCGACCTGCCGGCACCCGAAGAGGCTGCAGAAGCCGAAGAGGTCGTTGAAGAAGCGCTTCCACAGGAGAGCGAAGCGCCGACGGAACCAATTGAAGCAACGCAGATCGAGCCTACGGCGATTGTCGCGGAGCCAGAGGAGACGCCTGTTTTGGAAGCGCCTGATGCGCCCGAACCGACGCCCTCGCCGGACGAAGCGGCGGTTGAACCGGATCCGGAGGACCCTCTGTCGATGGTTACGGCGAAGCCGACCAGCGTGGCGGGCGACGAGGATCACTACTTTATTGATGGAATTTGCATTTACTGCGGCTATATCTGCCCCCACGAGATTGTGATATACCAATGGGACCTGGCGGACGACGGCGAGGGAATTGTGGTATATCGCTCGGTCAACAACCAGTACCATTCCGTCACCTCGCAGGTGTATAACTACGAGGTCTGCGCCATATGCGGTATGGAGGATCCCTTTAGACGTGGCATGAGCGAGGTTTATTCCAGAACCTACTGGGAGCAGCACGACTATACCGATGAATACGGCAAGCCGACCGATGTTTGTTTCGATTGCGAACACAAGAATACCTGCGCCCACCCGAATGTGCAGGAAATTCCCGCCGACCCCACCGCCGAAGAACCGGACGACTGGGAGTATATCGATACGGACAGTCCGAGCACGCATGAATACTTGGTTTCGGTGACCATGCGCAAGGTGTGCCCCGACTGCGGATACATACTTTCCGACGATTATGTGGTAACGACCACTACCGTGGAGCCTCACCGCTTTGAAGGTACGAAAACCTGCATACAGTGCGGCTATACCTGCAAGCATAAGTGGAAAAACGGCGTGTGCACCGTGTGCGGGCTAAAATGTACGCACAGCTTCAACAGTAAAGCCGTGTGTACCATTTGCGGCATTTCCTGCCCGCACGAGAATATATCCGTGGAGTCCGTCTCCGAGCCCGGCTCCCGCGCGGCGGTGAATCGCGATTCGGGCACGCATCTGGCGTATTACAATATTACCGTTACGGAGACCTGCGCGGACTGCGGGAAGCAGCTGGGCGTTACTACCTATGAAAACAGCGCGATCAGCGGCTATCACAATTACGTGCGCGGTTATTGCAGCGTATGCGGCGCTTCCGAGGCGTTCCTTTGCCTGCATCCGGATACCGAGGTGCGCACCATATGGACGCAGGATCTCTCATGGTCCAGCATCAACAATGAAAACCATTCGGTTACCGCGTATTATTACACCATTACCATATGCAACGTATGCGGCGAGATATTGACCAGCACGCAGGATCGCCCCTCCATCGGCATTCGAACCGAGCCGCATCATTACGCCGTAACCTCCGGCGGTCTAACCGGTGTGTGCAGCCTGTGCGGGCATAGGAACACCTGCGAACACCGCCGCAGCGAGACGCGCAGGTTCGACGAAGAGCGCCCGATTTACGCCAATACGGGCGTGGGACAGGGACATCAGCGCGTGATTTCGGCGCAGGAGGCGGAATATTGCACGACCTGCGGCGAGCAGCTGAGCGCGGAGCGCAGCGTGTCCACGAGGGCGACCGAGGCGCATGCGTTCGATGCCAATCACGTATGTATGCTGTGCAGCTATGAGTGCACGCACGAGTTTAAAGACAGCGTGTGCGTCATTTGCGGCTTTGTGTGCGTAAACCACAATATGGTGGATGGCAAGTGCACCATATGCGGTTATTCCATTGCCCTTACCGAAATTCGCATACCGGAGAGCGGCAAGCTGGGTGTGGGCGAAACCTATACTCTGCAGCCGGAGCTGACGCCCGCCAACGCGTATGCCGATTTAAAGTGGACCTCCTCCAACACAAAGGTGGCGACCGTGGACTCGAAGACCGGTTTGATCACCGCGAAGAAGACGGGAAGCTTTACCCTGACGGTCGCGTCCGGAAACGGCGTTTCCGCCAAGTGCAAAATTTCGGTGCTGAAATCGCCCAGCAAGATTGCGTTCTCCAAGTCCAAAGCGGCGCTGGGCGTGGGTGAAACCACGGAGCTGAGCTATGAGCTGACAAAGAGTTCGACCGGACAGGTTACATTGGAAAGCTCCAATCCGTCCGTCGCCAGAGTGGAGGGCGGCACGGTGCGCGCGATCGGCGCGGGCACGGCGGTGATTACCGCCACCACCTACAACGGTAAAACGGCGAGCTGTCAGGTCACGGTGGAAGCCGCGCCTTTGTGGCTGGGGTTGAGCGAAAACGAGTATATCATGAACGTGAAGCAGACCTTCGAGTTGGAGGCTTCCGTGCATCTCGATTCGCTGCAATGGACCAGCACCGATCCTTCCATTGCCACGGTAAGCGGTTCCGGCAAGGTGACTGCGGTCAACCCCGGACGCGTCGCCATTCAGGCGAGCACCTATAACGGCTTAACGGAAACTTGCTGGGTATATGTGTATGCGCTGCCCAAGTCGGTATCCATCGAAGGCGATACGCAGGCGACCATCGGCATACCGCTGCAGCTTCGCGCGGTGTTCTCGCCGGAGAACGCCAACAGTACGGTTACGTGGAAGTCCGGATCGAGCAAGATCGCCATGGTGGATCAGAACGGAATTGTAACGCCGCTCAAGGCGGGTACGGTGAAGATCACCGCGACCACTGGAAACGGCAAGAAGAAGACGATCAGCATTAAGGTGACGGATCCCAAAATCGCCACTGCGGTACAGCTGAGCGCAACCGGCACGATTCAGCTGAGCAAGGGCGAAACGGCGCAGCTGTTCGCCTTGGTCACGCCGAATACCGCCGCGGGGCATGAAACGTGGAAGAGCTCTTCCAAGAGCGTAGTGAGCGTGGATGAGAACGGTATGGTGACCGCTTTGAAGAATGGCACCGCTACCATTACCGTAAGCTCCGACGGCGTGAAGGCTACGGTCAAGGTGAAGGTTGCGGGGTAAACGACGCAATTAATAAAGAGTAAAAACAACCGGCGATCCTCAGAGGGAATCGCCGGTTGTTTGATCGATTTGGGTTATTTTGCGTACTTGTAAATTTGTTCCAGCACCGCGTCCAGTCCGTTGACGCCCGCGGAGTCCGCGCTCATCGCATCGTACAGGCTGCCACGCGTGTGGTAGAGCTGCACAGCTTCCGATACCAGCTTCTCGGTGGTAATATCCTCCTGCAGGAGCACCCTGCTGAAGCCGCGCTGCCGGAAGGATTCGGCGTTCAGCAGCTGGTCGCCGCGGCTCGCACCCTTGGGGTAGGGAAT
>JAFUAR010000177.1 GCA_017460585.1 Clostridia bacterium | reverse complement strand
CCTGCGGAAACCACGCATACGGCGAATCCCTTTTGTGCAAAATCATACTGCATGGCTTCAACTGGCGGATCTTGCGGTCCAAAATCAATGGTAACCAGTCCGCCCTGT
The DNA here is from genome assembly GCA_017460585.1 of Clostridia bacterium. Taxonomy (GTDB): domain Bacteria; phylum Bacillota; class Clostridia; order Christensenellales; family Aristaeellaceae; genus Faecivicinus. Next base: position 4,453 of record JAFUAR010000177.1, on the reverse strand, counting down.
GCGCTGGCGGATTGATCCAATAAACCGCTGGGTTTGCCGAAATACACGTTTTCCGCATACTGTGAGATAAGTGCATTGCTCTTTGCGTCAATTGACCAGCCATTGTATAGCGCGTCAAAAATCGCCACCAGCATTACTTCAAAAGCGGCGGAAGAGGATAGACCGCTTCCTTTGAACACAGTAGATGTTACGCAGGCATTGAATCCGCCGATCACATAACCAAGCGCTTTCATGCGCGCGGCAACGCCGCGAATCAAAGCGAATGTGGTGCCGATTTCAGAATCTTGCAAATCCAGAGCGTCCAAATCAACAATAAATGGCTCGTCATAACCCTCGGAATATAGAGTGACCGTAGAATTATCTGTGGATGCTACAGCGGCGAGCGTATCTAGATTGACAGAAGCGGCGAGTACACGACCCTTGTTGTGGTCAGTGTGATTGCCAACGACTTCGGTGCGCCCAGGTGCTGAAACAAAACATATAGGATCGGTTTGAAACCTATCTTTGAATTCCTGTGCAAGCGCTTCATAGCGAGGGAACACATCTTCGTTGGCATAAAGCGCGTGAATGCGCTCCTGATTCTGATCAAATAAAGCCCGTACGTTCATTAATGCTTTTCCTCCATATAGATCAAATTAGATGATTCTATTGTACCTGATTTTTCTCATAGATGCAAGTATGCATAAGATTCGATTAGCATATCGCTGATCGATTTCACTCAACTTCTTCATCGCTGAGGGCTGAGTTTACGACGGATGAGATGATATTCCACGCAAAGCCTCTGCGAGCAAGCGCTTGACCCAGCTTTCGTTGCGCTTCGCGCTTTGGGAGATCGCTATAGCGCCGCATATAGCGTTGAAGCGCTTTTTGAGCCGCTTCAATTTGTTGAGACTCGTCGAATTGCGCTTCTACTGCTTCTGTGGATAGCTCATTGGAGAACCCCTTTGCCATGAGTTTTCGCTTCATAGCGTATATGCCGATATCGCCCTTTGATTTGCTCTGTACCAACCGTTCGGCATAGGCAGCGTCATCAATGAGATGCAGCTCACGCAAGCGTTCTACGGCTTGTTTTGTCGCGGGAGCGACATATCCTTTTGCCGTTAGTTTTCGCTCCAGCGACCATGCGGTGTGTTGGGCTGTATCCAAACAGGTAAGCGCGGCTTCATAGGCATCGTTTGCCTGACGCATTGCTATGCGGTTTATGTATTCATCTGTGTCTATCACTTCACCAACTGTGAGCGGGAGCGCAGCGAAATGTTTTTTTCGAATGCAAAGATGCTCGCCGTTATCCAATTCAACGCGTATTAACCCGCGATTCTCTATAATATCGCTTACAAGATCCATGAAGAAATTCCCTTTCGATGATATACAATCTAAAAAACTATAATTATAGCCATAAAGCCATGGCAAAGCGGTCGCTAATTTCAGGCTAATTATACGCGGAATTTCTTGACGAAACTATCGTCGTTATGTTATGATAATATCATCTGTGAACTGGGAGGGATTGTCCATGTCCGGACATAACAAATGGTCAACCATAAAGAATAAGAAAGCGAAGACAGACGCCGCAAAGGGTAAGATTTTTACCAAGATTGGTCGTGAAATTGTCATCGCCGTCAAGACAGGAGGAAGCGCTGATCCTGCGCTCAATAGCAAGCTGAAGGATGTCATCGCCAAGGCGAAGGCTGCGAATATGCCCAATGATAATATCCAGCGTTCCATTAAAAAGGCGGCGGGCGAGGGCGATGCTTCCAACTACAAAGAGGTTACCTATGAAGGCTACGCGCCTTGCGGCGTCGCAGTAATCGTAGAGGTAGTTACGGATAATTTGAACCGTACTGCGAGTGAGGTGCGGCATATTTTCGATAAGTGCGGCGGCTCTTTGGGCGCGACTGGCTGCGTCAGCTGGAAATTCGAGCGCAAGGGCGTGATCGTGATCGATAATTCAAAGAAGCTGGATGAGGACGAACTCATGATGCTTGCATTGGATGCCGGCGCTTCCGATGTAGAGATGGAAGAGGATAGCGCAGTAATTTATACGGATCCTTCTGACTTCTCTACCGTACGCGATAGTCTTGAAGCTTCCGGTTGCACATTCCTTTCTGCGGAGCGCGCTATGATTCCCACTTCTACTACAGAACTTCCGGATGACGAGGCTGTGCAGAAAGTAACGCGTCTCTTGGATTGGCTTGAGGATTACGACGATACTCAGAATGTGTATCACGATGCAGAACTTCCTGAGGATGACGAGGAAGACGAATAGCATGAATATAAATGAAAAAGATCGACTGGTTCTTCGTCGATCTTTTCATTTTATCAATGAGACGAAGGCGGTGGGAATATGAAGTTGGATGCGATATTGATACTTGGGCATAGACTCTTGCCAAACGGAAAGCCATCTGACGATTTAAAACGTAGGATTGAACGCGCAGTTGCACTATATCAAGAGACGGATGCAAGCCTTGTAATGCCCTGCGGCGGTATTACGCCAGGACTTGATCTGACTGAAGCAGAAGTAATGCGGGATATGCTGCATGAACGAGGGGTACCACTTGATAGAATTGAGTTGGAAGATCGTTCAAGAATCACCATAGAAAATGTGCGCAATGCTTCAAAACTGCTTCCGGAGTCTGCTCGTGTTGCGCTCGTCACCAGCGATTATCATATGGAACGCGCGCTTTCCGATTGCAAACGCGCTGGAATTGACACGTTGGGCGTACCCGCTGAAACTCCAGCAGGAGAATATCGGGATCGTATGTTCGAAAAAGAAAAGGAAATTACTCGCGAAATGGAACGCTTTCGCCAAAGCGGGTTAACGGATGAGGATATCGCTAAGACAGTAGTCGAACAAATTCATAAGCATTATAGCGAGGGAAAACGAATACAGTGAGTTTTGTTCGTGCCTTCGCGATGAAAGCCAGTGTGCAACATTTTGCCATTGGCTTTTTTCTATGGTACGATTTTTCAAATAAAAACTTAAGACAGAAACTTTGGAAACAGGCAGGAATTTTGGCGCGCATGGAGAATAAGAGAATATATTCCAAATCTTGATGCATTCATTATGATTGGCACCAATAGATTTACATTATGGGGCGGGAGAGCTATTGCGACAAGGGGGGATCGCGTGACCGTCCGTTTATCTGATCAATGGCTGGATGAGCTTCGATCGCGTTCTAGCCTTGAGCAAGTTGTTGCAGAATATGTCCCTCTTAAGCAAAAGGGAAGAAGATACTGGGGTTGCTGCCCGTACCACAATGAAAAGACGCCGTCATTCAGCGTCGATAGCGAGGCGCAGCTTTTTTATTGCTTTGGATGCCATAAGGGTGGAACCGTGATCCAGTTCATTATGGACATGGAGCATATGGATTTCATGGAAGCGGTTCAGTACCTAGCGGAACGTGCGCATATGGATTTGCCGCAAACGAGCGTAGAGCAGCAGAGGAGTGATTATGCCACTCGGGACGATAAGGAGCAAATGCTGCAAGCCAATCGTGACGCAGCGCGTTACTTCCATACGCTACTTTGGAGCCCGGAAGGCGCCGGAGGATTGCAGTATTTTTATAAGCGCGGTCTGACGGATTCGGATATTCGTAAATTTGGTTTGGGTTATTCTCCCAATGGGTGGGATACGTTAACGCGCACGCTTATGAATGCAGGTTACGCGTTGGATATTCTGAAAAAAGCTGGTCTCACTTTAGAGCGGAATGGAAGAACTATCGATATGTTTCGGGATCGCGCGATGTTTCCCATCATCAATGCGCGCGGTCAGGTGATTGGGTTCGGTGGGCGCACCTTGGGTGATGCTCAACCCAAATACATGAATACATCCGAAACACCGGTATTTAATAAGCGGCAGGGATTATATGCCATGAACTGGGCGCGCAAGGAGCGCGAATTGGGACACCTAATATTGGTGGAAGGATACATGGATACAGTATCCATGCGAAAAAATGGCGTTCAAGGCGTCGTTGCTACGCTGGGCACTGCGCTTACAGAGGAGCAGGCCAAGCTTATTCGAAACAGTACATCTGAAGTATGGATTAGCTACGATGGCGATAGCGCAGGTCAAAAGGCTGCGTTGCGCGCGTTGGATATATTCGATTCAATCGATTTTCCGGCGCGAGTGATTGATTATCCTTCTGGAATGGATCCCGATGATTTCATCAAAGCCAATGGTTTGGAAGGCTTCAATCGACTTCCGCGCCTTTCAACGACCGAATACCGTTTACTGCGTGCAAAAGATGGGCTCGCGATGGATACACAGGAAGGGTTGACCGAATACGCCATGCGCGCTTGTACGATTCTACGCAACCTCAAAAATCCGATCGAGGTCGAAAATTATGTGCGTAAACTGGTGCGAGAAACGGGCTATGATCGGGAAACCTTACATCGGCAAATTCAATCTTCGGGTATTACGATGAAAACGGGTGTGCCGTTTCGCAGGAGAAGTAAT
>JAFUAR010000176.1 GCA_017460585.1 Clostridia bacterium | reverse complement strand
TGTTCGTGCTGCTGGGCTTGTTCGCGCTCATGTCTACGCTCATGGTGCTGCTTGGCGCGCAGATGTACCGTTCCACGGTCGCCAACGCGACGGATAACAACAATCAGCGCGTGTTGAGCGCGTATCTGCGCAGCATGGTGCGCGCGGAGGATGGTCTTGGCGCGGTGCGGCTGGAGGAATACGACGGAACCAAGGCGATCGCGCTGTACGAGGAAATTGGCGACAGCCAATATGTCACTTGGATTTACCTGTATGATGGACAGCTGCGCGAACAATTTACCAGCGCGGGTTACGATTTCGATCCGGAAGACGGCACGCCCATTGCCGAGGCGGGCAGATTCGAGCCCTCGTTGGAAAACGGTCTATTGACCGTTGAACTGATCAACGGCGCGAACGAAGTGGAAGAGGTGCAGGTGGCGCTGCGCTGCGCGCAGGGGACAAAGGAGTAAGCGTATGCACAAGAGAAACGGTTCAAATGTGCTGCTGGTGGAAATCCTCATCGCGGTACTCTTTTTCATGTTGTCCGCGACGGTGCTGGCGCAGGTGTTCGCCGCCTCGAAGAACCTGACTGTGCGTTCCGGCGTGGAAACCCGAGCGCTGGCGCAGGCGCAGAATATCGCGGACGCGCTGTATGCGGCGGATGATCCGGATGCGGCGCTGGAGGCGATGGAATTTGTGAATTCCCACGGCGCGTGGTCGAAGGATTACGATTCCTACAGCCTGTACGTGACCATGGAAACCGAGTATACGGATGCGGGCGAAATCTGGCTGGGCACTGTGCGCGCGTTCTACGCGCTCAGAAATCCGGACGATGCGCGGCAGAGCGCCGAGGAGCTGTTTCAGCTGCCGGTTGCGCGCTATAGGGAGGAAATGGAATGAAAAAGAGCAGAATTTCATTTGGTCCCGGCGCGGCGTCGCTCATATTGATTGTAGTGGTGCTGAGCATGAGCGTGCTGGGTATACTGGCGCTCATGAACGCCCACAACGATTCTAAGCTCAGCAAGCGCAGCATTGAAGTGATTCAGGCGGGCTACGAGCTGGGCGAGAACGCGGAGCGCACGCTTGCGCGGCTGGACGAGATCGCCTTGCTTTGCGCCAAATCTACGGATACGGACGAGACCTATATCGAAATGCTAAAGACGAATCTGCCCGCCGGTATGTGGCTGGATGAGCGCGAGATTCGCTGGACGGAAACGGACGGCGCGCGCACGCTGGAATGCGCGGTGGAGGCGATGCCTCTGGGCGCGGCGCAGCGCTTTGAGTGGCGCTTATACAGCCTTACGGCAATCACGGAGGAAGTATGGAATTAAAGGAATTACTGCAAAAGGCGTATGATCTGGACGGTTCGGATATATTCATAGTGCCGGGTGCGAAGATTACCTGCAAGGTGAAGGGCGACATGGTGCCCCTTTCCGGCGATGTGGCGCTGCCGGACGATACGGAGGCGCTGGTGCGCGAAGCCTACCGATTGGCGAACCGCGATTTGGAGCGCCTGCGCGAGGAGGGGGACGACGATTTCTCCTTTGCCATTGCCGGTTTGAGCCGCTTCCGCTGCAACGCGTATTACCAGCGCGGCACTATTGCCGCGACCTGCCGCATGGTGGCGTTCGGTTTGCCCGACCCCAAGCAGCTGGGTATACCGGATATGATTATGGATTTGACCCGCTTTCGCAACGGTATGATACTGGTCACGGGTCCGGCGGGCAGCGGTAAGAGCACCACGCTGGCGTGCATGGTGGATAAGATCAATCAGGAGCGCCACGGGCATATCGTGACCATTGAAGACCCCATTGAGTACATCCATCGCCACAAGAATTCGCTCATCAGCCAGCGCGACGTGCCGAACGACGCGCCTACCTTTGCCCGCGCGCTGCGCGCATCGCTGCGCCAAGCGCCGGATGTGATTATGCTGGGCGAAATGCGTGATTTGGAGACCATCCGCACGGCGATTACCGCGGCGGAGACGGGTCACCTCGTGCTCTCTTCGCTGCATACTACCGGCGCGGCAAAAACGGTGGACCGCATATTGGATACCTTCCCCGCGGAACAGCAGGCGCAGGTGCGCGTGCAGATTTCTATGGTGCTGCGTGCGGTCGTATCGCAGCGACTGGTGCCCAAGAAGAACGGCGGGCAGGTCGGCGTATTCGAAGTGATGACGGTGAATCCCGCCGTGCAGAACCTGATTCGCGATGGGCGTACCCACCAGATCGACAACGCCATATTTGGCGGCGCAGGACAGGGTATGATCTCCATGGATGCCGAACTGCAGCGCCTGTGCAGGGCGGGCGAGATCACTAAGGAAACGGCGCTGTTGTACGCCGTGAGCCCCGAAACCCTCGCCAAGAGACTGTAAGCAATGGAATAGATACAACGCGTTCCGCGGAAAATGCGGAACGCGTTTTTTGAAACATATTATTCAGTAAAAGCCGCCCCATGCTCGAGCGATTCGAACATGGGGCGGCTTCCATATGAAGGGTTCAAGCGCGTCAATACTTCGCGCCAAGGGTAACGCTATCCAGCGGAGTGCCGTTCTCATCTAGGAACACTACGCCCCAGTTGAGATTTTCCGCGTCGGTCACGGTGCCGGTTACAGTGCCGGATTCCGTGTATTCAATGGTTTCGAACATTACGGAATCGTTCTCGGTGTACACCACGGCGTATACCGCGTTGCCGCCCATGAGCAGGTCGAAGGTAATGGTATCGCCGTTTTCGGGATCCAGCTTGTACGCGATGGGGGATTCCTCCGCGTCTTCCTCGACTTCCTCGGCGGGTTCCTCGGCCTCTTCCGCCGCCTCTTCATCGGTCGGTTCCTCTACCGAAATGGGGGCGGAGTAGTACAGGCTGCTGATGCCATAATCGCCGCTTGCCAGCGGGTTCCACGCTTCGGGATTGACAATCGCGAGGCTGAGGAGCTCGCCGTCCTTGGCGGTAAAGCAGCCCTCATCCATGGTGACGTAGTAGCTCTTGTTCAGCTCGAGGGAGGGGGTAATGCGGGCGTATACGCACACACCGCTGCCCCACATCCACAACTGGAGCTCCTGCTCGGTCATGGGGCGAACGCCCACGGCGCTCTCATCGGAGAAGTCAACGGTGGTAATCTCCACGGGCTGATCGTCTTCCACACTCATCAGCGTGAGCGTGCCCTCGTTGATGGCGACATCCTCGCGGGGCAAGTAGATTTCCAGCACATCGCAAAACAGCTTGGTGGGCAGCTTGGTACGGGGATACAATACGATATATCCCATGGTTTCATCCAGATTGACCTCCGGATAACCGGAATACGGGCGATTGGGACCAAGCCCCTCTCCCCATTCCGCCGCCTGCGCCGCGAAAGCGAGCAGCATGAGCGCCATGACCAGTGCAATCAGCTTTTTCATTCGAATCGTTCTCCTTCTCTTAATTTGCGGGCAACCACTACGAACCTTCCGTCGCTGCGGTGGGTTCGCAAACAAGTCGTTAATGTGATGAATTCATCGCCGAACTGGGCGTCTACGCCGGTTTCGTAGATTTGGTTTTCCCAAACCTCCTCCAACCACAAATTCGCCTCCAGCCGGTATTGAATATCCGCGTTGTAGCGGAAGCCTTCCTCGTCCTCGTCGTAATCCGCTGAATAGAACGCGGCGAATATGACGTAATCGCTGCGCGCCATCAGCGTGTCGAAGTGAATGATCTTGTGCGTTTCCCAGTAATCCGGATCGGAGTATTTCGGAAGATTGCCGAACATACTGCCGTTCTTCATGTGGTGACCGCTGATGATCAGATTGTAGCTGGGGGTATATGGATCGCAATTGGTATCCAGTATTATCTGACCGTTCGCGTTGCTCTGCCCGTAGAAGTCGTGTTCCAGATAATAGTCGCTGTTCTGAGTTTGCACTACAGGGTAATCGATGACGGTATCGTCAATCTTAATCCAGCCCACAAGATCGTTGTTGAGCGCGTATATATTCTTGAGCTCCGGTAGAATCTTCTCCTTGTCCAGCACGACCTTCTCCTTGTAGGGGTACGCCAACGCATACGTTCGAATATGCCGGTTCGGCGTGGGAGTGGGCACTGGGGTTGCGGTGGGCTCCGGCGTGATCATCTGCGGGAAGATCAGCTGCCCGTGCTCATCCGGCTGGATATCCAGTATCAGGTCCATGAGCCCCGGGGTCGGCGTAGGCGACGGGGTAGGAGAGGGAGTCGGCGTGGGCGAAGGAGTAGGCGTGGGCTCGCGTGTGATGATGGGCGCGGGCGGTACGTCCGCAGCTTCGCCGTAATCGGGTTCTATTGCCGGTGGTATACGATTTGAGGGCTCCGAAGGATTCAGTATGGCGTTCTCCGTTGTCCCCTCAGAGGGCGCCTGAGGCGCTGTTTGCACCGTTTCGCCCTGCGTTGCCGAAGCGCCGTTTGGCGAGGCAGCGTTGTTTTCTGCGGAAGAAGCACCGGTAGGATTTTTCGGTTCCGCCTGAACGGTTTGCTCCTGCGATGGCTCGTACTGTGGTTCCAGCGTGGAAGCTTCCGCACCCAAGGGTTCCGGTGCGGACAAAGCCGTAGATTCCTTGTAGGGCGAATTTTCCGTAGGTTTTGCCCCGCCGTTGGCATTGTTTTCTATGCCGTTTGATGAATTGTTTGCCGCTACATCCGTTGAACCGGACTGTCCGCCCAAGGCGAAATCAGTCCGGTCTTCGGTGGTTGAAGCATTTATTTCATTTTGTAGGGAAGCTTCGGTCGCATTGGGAACGCTCTGCGGCGCGTCGGTTTGCGAGAGCGTTTGGGAGCGCATGGCGGAGAGCTCGTCCATTTGAGCGTTGTTGGTTTCCTCCGCCATGCGGTATCGAATGGGGTATGAAAGCGCTACACCAAAGCTAACCACGGCGATGATGATGAGTATCGCTCGCCAGTGACGCATTACGCCTTCTTACCGTCCTTCTTGCGCTTTCTGCCGAAGATGAGCAGTATGACGATGGCAGCCACGCCAACGCCGCCGAATACGTACGGATAGACGGGCGTTTCATCACCGGTACCCAGCAGCATACCGAACAGAGGCGTGCCGTAATCGAACAGGTCGA
>JAFUAR010000175.1 GCA_017460585.1 Clostridia bacterium | reverse complement strand
GCACCCAAGGAACAGCCCGAATGGGAAACGCGCTTTAACGCGAAGATGGACCGAAAGATCGAGCTGTATCGCCACTGCGGGCTGCGGTTTGAGGGCGACGAGGCGATGATCGCCTATATGGAGCGCCACCGCGCGCTGCTGCGGGGGCGACCGCAGTGTTTGCAGCATGGAGATTACCACACCGGAAATATGCTGATCGACCCAGCGGGGGAGCTGGTGATCATCGATTTTGATCGCATGGATTACGGCGACCCATGGGAGGAGTTTAACCGCATTGTGTGGTGCGCGCAGCTTTCGCCCGCGTTCGCCTCCGGAATGATCGACGGATACTTTAAAGCGGACGTTCCCCAAGCGTTTTGGCAGCTGATGGCTTTATATATATGCAGCAATACGCTCTCCTCCGTGGCGTGGGCGCCGGCGTTTGGAGAGCGCGAAATTCAAACCATGCTGAACCAGGCGGGCGACGTTGTGCGCTGGTACGACGCGATGCGTTCGGTCGTGCCAACGTGGTATGCCCGCCCGATCGGCGCGCATGAAATGGATCGGGAGGCGGATGCATGAAATATCCCTGTCTCGTACTCGACCACGACGATACCGTGGTGAACAGCACCGCTACGGTGCACTACCCGTGCTTTGTGGAGTATATGGAGCGCTACTTTCCCCACTACCATTGTACTCTTGAAGAGTACTTCATCAAGAATTTTGATCCAGGCGTGGTGGCGCTGTTTCGCGATGAAATTGGCATGACGGAGGCGCAGATGCGCCACGAGCAGGAATACTGGAACGAGTACGTTTCCCGCCACGTGCCGCAGGCATACGAGGGGATACGGGAGGCGCTCTGGCGCCATAAACGCGCCGGCGGACTACTCTGCGTGGTATCCCATTCCTATGGGAAGAACATATTGCGCGATTACCACATGAACGATTTGCCTGAACCGGACTGCGTGTTCGGCTGGGAATATGCGCCGGAACAGCGCAAGCCCAATCCCTATCCGCTGCTTGAAATTATGCGGCGATATTCGCTTGCGTCGGAAGAAATGCTGGTGCTGGATGATTTAAAGCCCGGCTTTGATATGGCGAAGGCGGCGGGCGTGCCCTTCGCGGCGGCGGGCTGGGCGAACGACATTGCGGAAATTGAGCGCTTCATGCGCGGCAACTGCGATTTGTACTTTAAAACGGTGGCGGAATTTCAGTCGTTTTTATTCGAGGAAGGATGAGGCGTATGGCGAAGAAAATTACCAAAATCGTATTGACGGGCGGACCTGCGGCGGGCAAGACCACGCTGGTCAGCCGCATATTGCACGAGTTCAAGCAGGAGGACGGCTGGCGGGTCATCACCATACCGGAAACCGCGACCGAGCTGATATCGGGTTTTGGCATACGTCCGTTCGGCGGCTGTATGTCCATGCTCGCGTTTCAGGATTTCGTGATTGCCGACCAGATTCACAAGGAAAAGCTCGCGCTCGACGCGGCGCAGGTGGTGCCGGAGGATAATATACTGATATTGTACGACCGCGCGCTCATGGACGACAAGGCGTACATTACCGACGAGGAGTTCGCGCAGGTACTGTCCAGATTCGACGGACGCACGGAGGCGGGCGTGCTGGCGGGATACGACGCGGTGCTCCATTTGGTTACCTGCGCCAAGGGCGCGGAGTTCGCCTATAATTTGGGCAACGCCGCGCGCACGGAATCCATAGAATACGCGCGGGAGATGGACGACCGCACGCTGCGTGCGTGGAGCGGTCACCCCAATTTGCTAATTATTGATAATTCGGTGGATTTCGAGGATAAGATGAACCGCGCCATGCGCGAGGTGTACCGCGCGCTGGGCGAGCCGGAGCCGACCGTGGGCAAGCGTAAATTCCTAATCGCCATGCCGGATATCGAGCAAATTGTGCGCACATACAACGCCGCTACGCTGGATATGATGCAGACCTACCTGATTGAGACCAACCCGAATATCGAGCGCAGAATTCGCCAGCAGCGCAACGGACAGGACTACCTGTACTTCTACACCGAGAAGCACCGTATGCCGGACGACGCGCAGTGGGTGACGGAAAAGCCTATTTCGGAAAAGGAATACATCCGCTACCTGATGGAGGGGGACAGCAGCCTGCACAGCGTGTATAAAACCAAGTATCGCTTTATATACGAAGCCTGCCGCATGGAGATTGACGTATATCCCTTCTCCTCGGATCGCGCGGTGCTATTTCAGTACTGCGGAGAACACGAGCCGCCCATTCCGCCGGAGATTCAGGTGATTCGGGAAGTCACCCGAGACCCTGATTATAAGAACCGGCAGCTCGCGCGCGTGCAGCGGCTGTAGCGTGAGAATGAAAATGAGCGCCTGAATCGTCGACAATTCAGGCGCTTCAATTATTCCTCGGGATGGGAATCAAACATATGTTCGTTTTCTCTGCGATAATTGCGCTTCATATTACGCTCGTGCTTTTCAAAATGCGCGCGGCTGTATTCCTCCGGGGTAATGCCCAAACAGAGCATAATATCCATAAGGTACATTTGCACGTCGGTCAGTTCCTCCACCAAATGGGTACGCGTAAGCGGTTCCTCCATAATGCGCTGAACGCCGCGCTTTTTGAATATATCGATCACTTCGCCCATTTCGCCAATTGCCCACAATAGCTGATCCTGCGCGCGCTCCGGAGGCGTGCCGCCCCATTCGGGATGAACCAACTGCAGCTCTTTTTGCATATTCAGCATATCGGAAATCTTTAGATCCATAGTCATTTTCCTCGTATTATAGAGTAGTAGTGCTTATATACCTCTCTCCAGAGGTGTGATACACTGTTGGGGATGCTGTGGATTGGTTTCATCATTC
>JAFUAR010000174.1 GCA_017460585.1 Clostridia bacterium | reverse complement strand
CTAGAGGGCATATCGCTGCCCACGTCCTGCGCGATCTTTGCGTAGCGCTCCATGCGCGTGAGCGGCTGATCCACGCCCAAAAGCCGAACCTTCGCCCCGTGCAGCCTGCGCAGCAGCGCCATCGCGCGCGCCTGGTCCTCGGCATTATGCGGATTACAGGTACGCGCACCTGAAATATAGCGCGTCAGCTTCCACCCCCGCTCCACATCATACGCCAAGCATTCATCTGTAATTCCCAACTCATGCAGCGCGGCGTAGGCATGGGCTTCAAGCATTCTGGGAGTAAACAAATCCGTGCGATCGCCGGCAAGGCGCAGCAGGTATTGACCAGCGCGCGTAGATACAATGCAAGTTCGGTTGTTCATGCCCGCATTCGGATTGGGCGAAATGGACAAAATATCCTTTCGCTCAATGCCTATTTGCGTACACAGCCATTGTACGTTTTCTTGCGACAACACGTATTTGTTCCCCCTTTCCTCGATAAAATCATTATTTGAAGCGGTAAAGGCGACTGTCAATGGGATTTACACGCAAAACGCGGTTTCGCACGAAGTTCCATTGCACTTATTCATGCGCCGCGTGCACGCCCCAGATCGCCGCTCCATCCGCAGTAAGCGCGGTAAAGGACGGCGTCCAAGCTTCTTCCTCCATATCATAGCAGATTTGAATCACGCCCTTTGCATTTTGTCCATCCAGAGTGAGCGCAATATTCATACCATCCTCGCACATCCATGTCCCCGCATAATCGCCCGAAATCGTGCCATCTTCGTTGAGCGAGACGAGGCTGGAAAGATGCGGCTCCAAATTGATATCGCGCTCGTGATCGATAAGCTTATATTGCCCCGTCAAATCATTAGGCGCAACCGGCGCGTCGCCCTCGCCCGCATAGCGCTCCGGCGCGACCACCGGCCATCCGTCCTCGTTCAAAAACATTTGATGCACGCGCACCTGATAGTATTCACCCCGCGTTTGAAAGCGCGTGTGGAACACCAGAAAGTACATCCCACTATCGGGCTCGTAAATTGCAGAACAATGTCCGGGCGAACAATAAACCGTCGGCTTTTGCTCCTCATCCGTATCGAGCGCGCGAAAGCCGTATCCGCCCATGAGCTTTACCCCGTAGGGTTCATAGTCAGAATCGTTGAAGAAGGTTCCCGCCTTGCCCTTGCAATCAATCATATTCTGCCCCAGCGCGTCCTCATAGGGACCGTCCGGATATTTGCTGCGGCACACTCGAATATTGTATCCATCCGCGGCGTTCAATCCTCCAAAGGAGAGAAACAGATAATAATACTCCGTATCCGGGCTATAAAGAATATACGGCGCTTCGATGCGGCTGTGATTGCCGCCCAGAAGCTTTTTGCCATAGTCTTGTCCCTCCTTGGGAAAGCCCGTCTGTTCGTTCATCTCCAATATGAATATGCCCCCGGAATAGGAGCCGTAGACCATCCAAAGCTTCCCATCACGATCATAAAATACGTTGGGATCAACCACATTGGGATACTCCGTGGCATCATAGCCCTCCATGCCAGACCAGAGGAATAAACCGAGGTCCTTATATGGACCCTCCGGCACATCGCTTACCGCCACGCCCATACAGGAAAGCGGGCTGGAGCCTTCGCAGCAGCAATAATACAGGTAATACCGTCCATCCGCCAAGCGCTGCACATCTGGCGCCCAAAATGTAGTGGTCCTCGCGTATTTGAGCGCCTCTCCCATCTCCGTTTGTACATTTTCCACCAAACGACAGCCCGTTTCCGCGTCTTTGGAAAACAGCTTCCAATGCATCAAATCGTCGCTGCGCGCCGCCGCCATATGGCTGCCATAGATATAGTACACGCCGTCATCGTCTCGAATAATGGAGGGATCGTGCAGTTGCACATTTCGAAATTCCGGCAAGGTCGTTTCACTGGCAAAAGCGCTCGCACAGCTGATGCATAAAAACAGCGCCGCCAGAAGGACTTGCATCGTTCTTTTCATCATTTACAGCCTCCGCTTTATTTTCAATCCGCACCTATTATAGCATTTGAAATTCCTCGTGTTCAAACAAAATTTTATATTCATGTTTTCAGCATATTGCATAGAATTGACGTAATAAAATGAATTTATGGACTTGTCAGCATTTGCAAAATGTTATATAATGGGGATGGAATTGTTGCGCATAATAATTTGATTAAGAGAGGTGTTCATTTTCATGATTCGTATCGGTATGTTGACCAGCGGCGGCGATTGTCAGGCATTGAACGCCGCAATGCGCGGTGTGGCAAAAACGCTGTTTAATTCGAAAGAGGATGTCGAGATTTATGGCTTCCTGAACGGCTATCAGGGGTTGATTCACGGCAAATTCCGTCTGCTCACCTATAACGACTTCACCGGCATTCTCACTCAGGGCGGTACCTTTTTGGGCACTAGCCGCACGCCCTTCAAGACCATTCAAATCCCCGATGAGGACAGTCTGGACAAGGTTGCGGCTATGAAACAGAACTACTACAAGCTGCAGCTCGATTGTCTGGTTATACTGGGCGGCAACGGCACGCATAAAACGGCGAACCTGCTGCGCGAACAGGGACTTAACGTGATTACACTGCCCAAGACTATCGATAACGACCTGTGGGGCACGGACATGACCTTTGGCTTCCAATCCGCTGTAGATATCGCTACGGACGCCATCGACTGCATCCACACTACCGCCGCCTCGCATGGGCGTATATTCATTGTAGAAGTCATGGGGCATAAGGTAGGATGGCTCACGCTGAACGCCGGTATGGCGGGTGGCGCGGATATTATACTGATTCCCGAAATTCCCTATGATTTGGATAAGATTGTAAAGAAGATCAAGGAACGCCACGATCAGGGCAGCCGCTTCACCATTCTCGCCGTGGCGGAGGGCGCGATTTCCAAGGAGGACGCCAAGCTTTCCAAGAAGGAACTCAAAAAGAAGATGGAAAACTACAAGTATCCTTCGGTTTCTTATGAAATTGCCGAACAGCTCGCAAAGAAATCCGGATTGGAGGTGCGCGTCACCGTGCCCGGACACACCCAGCGCGGCGGCAGCCCCTGCCCGTATGATCGCGTATTCGCCAGCCGCCTTGGCAGCGAAGCGGGCAAGCTCATACTCAAGCGCGAATTCGGCTTTATGGTTGGATACCGCAACCGTGAGATTGTAAAGGTACCGCTGGAGGATGTGGCGGGCAAGCTCAAAATGGTCGATCCAAATGCTACCATTGTAAAGGAAGCCAAAATGCTGGGCATCAGCTTTGGCGATTAATTACGCTTCCACTTTTAATACGCTCCGCGAATTTTGATATGCTCCCTCTAAAGGAGACAGTGAAAAAGAGAACTGTCGCCAAAGGAGGGAGCATTGGTATGTCGTGAGGAGAAAAGGTACGATTTGAGGAGAAGCACAAGCTGGTATTAGCATATATTGGCGGAGAGATCAAGTCTACCATCAAGTACAACAACCATGGCTGCAGCATACGGGCGAAGAATCGGCAGTATATCGCCGAAAACCTGCTCAATCGCCAGTTTCACGCGGACAAGCGAATGAGAAGTGGCTTACTGATGTTACTGAGTTTAAATGGTAACCCATTTCGTGGACAAGTGGGTGCATTTTCAGGGGAGAAAGCGGTCATGGAACCAATTTTGAGGCAAAAATGAATGGCTGTGTCGGATAGGAATTTCAGTTGATTTTGCCGGAATTGCAATATATGCAGCATCGAAATGCATTTATGAGCTTAATAACGGCGATTAAGGCTCATTTCTGCATCTTCACCACTCCAAAACAACAAAAAACTGCACGCAAACATTGTATCAAAACTTACGTGCAGACATGCTTTGGGCAGATAGTGGTTAACTTTGATACCATTTGTGACCAAAACCATTGATATTACGACGTTTTCGAGCTATCTGCATAGTAGTGCCTTTGGCAATTAAAACTGCCATTTTCGGTAGACAAACCAGTTACTCGTCCTTTTTCGATATCTTATCACGAGACCATCCCCAAAGTTGTGTAAACCTCCAAAGCAGTGTAGAAAAGGAAACACAGCGATGGAGGTTTAATGATGGCACGGAAGAGAGACAGAAGCCCAGAGGAACAGGCACGGCGCAAGAAGATTCGTGAATTGCTACAGCCTGCGAACGTGGGGAGCATGGACGACATCCATGAATTGTTCAAGGAAACGATTGGAGAATTCATGGAGAATGG
>JAFUAR010000173.1 GCA_017460585.1 Clostridia bacterium | reverse complement strand
GGCTCCAAGCTGTACTGCGATATGGAGGAGCGGGCGCGGAGGATGGGCGTGCGCAATATCATGTCCATCATCTCCATGGACAATGAAGAGAGCTTGAAATTTCACGAAAAGCATGGCTTTATTCAGGCGGCGCGCTTTGAGGATATCGCCGAAAAGTTTGGTAGAAGCCTTGGCGTGGTGTACGCTTTGAAGCGGCTGTAGATATCGGTTTGCTCACGGGCGTTACTGTTCCGCCTACGGCTTCACAGGCTGTGGACGGGGAACATAGTTCCCCTGTCACGAGTTTCCTAATTCAGGTTTTGCTGAAGCTGCGATGCGGTTTTCGGGTGTAAAACCTACAAGGAAGGGGATACTTGGTCCACGTCCGCGCGGCGTATACGCCGCCGCTTAGGATTGAACGTCGGGAAGTTACGCCACGACACCCGTTGGGGAATGGTAACCATGGGCGCCTGTGCGTTGCGCGGCAGGCGCTTTTTGATGCGTTGCCAAAGCGCAGCGAATATGCTACAATACTATGGATGAATGCTGGAGACGGGAGTGGAAGCGCAGTGGCGGAGGAAAGTCAATTCTTAACCTTTATGGGCATTCGCGTGCATTATACGGTTGCTCTGCCCGAGGCTCCGCTGAAGCACCGCGTACTGCTGCTGTGTTCTCCGCTGATGACCACCTTTCATTGGCGCAAGCTGCTGCCGGAGCTCAGCGAGCTCGGATGCTTGGCGGTGGCTGCCGATCTGCCCGGGTTCGGGCGCAGCGATTGTACGAGCGAGGTGCCCCAAAGCCACGATATGCGCGCCAATATGCTATGGGGCATATTGGACGAGGTGGACAGGGAGACCGGCGCGCCCATGTCGCTGTGGCACTTGGTGGGGCATGGGAGCGCCTGCGCCACACTGCTGCGCATGGTGAACCAGTATCCGGATTCGGTGCGAACGCAGGTGATGATCAACCCGCTATTCGAAATGGATCTGCCCGCCAAAAACCGCAAGGCGCTCATCGATACCTACAACCAGACTGTACAGTCGCAGAGCGCGTTCAACGCTTTTATCGCGCAGTATTCCGTGCAGCCGCTGGATGCGTATGTGCTGGACCGTATGCGCAGACCCCTTTTGCGGCAGGGCGCGCGGGAGAATTTTGTGCGTATGCTGAGCCAGATTCGCGCGTTGCCGGACGATCGCATGGGCTTTTGCCCCACCATGGCGCTCTATGGCAACCGCGACCCGCTGATGGATTCCAAGGCGATGATTGCTATGCGCCGTTACCTGCCCGACGCGGAGATGCACGCGCTCAAATCCGCGGGGCATTTCCCCATGGAGACGCACAGCAAGGCGCTGCGCGATTACCTGCGCGGCTGGATACGCTGGAACAACGGCACCGCATAGCGGGGAGGATATCCACATGGATTTGGAAGCGCTGCTTCAAATGCTGCAACAAGGCTCCGTTCAACTGGGGCTCAGGCTGTTGTATGCCATTGCGATACTCATTGTCGGAATGAAGCTGGCGAAATGGCTGGCGGGCAAGATTAGCCGCAGTGGGATTATGGGCAAAATTGAGCCCAATCTGGCGAGCTTTATACAGGGCACCTCGCTGCTCGCACTGCGCGCCGGAGTCGTGTTCGTGGCGGGATACGTATTGGGCGTGCCGGGCACGGCGTATGTAACGCTGTTCGGCTCCATCGGCGTGGCGATCGGTCTGGCGATGCAGGGTTCGCTGGGCAACCTTGCGGGCGGATTGATGATACTGCTCTTCCATCCCTTTGTGGTGGGCGATTATATTTCCGTGGGGGAATACGAGGGCACGGTCAAGCAGATTTCCGCCTTCTATACCGCCATTACTACGCTAGATAACCGCCGCATACTGCTGCCCAACGGCACGTTGACCAATTCTGTGCTGGTCAACAATACCGCCGAACAGACCCGAATGCTGCAAATTGAGCTATCGGTTGGGTACGATTCGGACCCCGAGCGGGTGCGCGGCACGGTGCTGGAATGCGTAAGGAACGAACCGCTGGCATTATTGGAGCCCGAACCCGATGTGCCCATGACCGCGCACGGCGACAACGCGCTCACCTTTACCCTGCGCGTATGGGTGCGCAGGGAGAATTGGCTTTGGGCGCGCTGGAACCTGCTGGAAAGCATTAAGCGCGCGTTTGACCGCGAGGGCATTTCCATACCCTATCCGCAGATGGACGTACACCTGAAACCCGCAGAGGAGGATTGACCGCCATGCCCAAACTGGAGCCCTATTCCAGAAAGCTGGAGTACAGCTACGCGCTCGGCGCGTATCCCTCGCTCAATCTGCTGGAAGCCAAGCCGGAGGTGGTTCGCCGCCTGCTGCTGCACCCCAACGGAGAAGGGGCGGAAGGCGTAGAGAAGCTGCGCGAGCGCTGCCGTGCGCTCGGCATTCGCGAGGAGTGGGCGGAACGCGTACTGCGGCGGGAATCGCGCAAGGACAACTGCTATGTAGGTTTGGTGTTTGATAAGTACGAATCTACGCTGGATGCCGCGCGCTGCCACGCGGTGCTGTGCCAGATTTCCGATAGCGGCAACGTGGGAACCGCGCTTCGCTCGCTGCTGGGGTTTGGCGTGCGAGACGTGGCGCTCGTGCGCCCCTGCGTGGACGTATTTGACCCGCACGTGTTGCGCGCCTCTATGGGCGCGTTTTCCAAAATGCGCGTGCATACCTACGATACGTT
>JAFUAR010000172.1 GCA_017460585.1 Clostridia bacterium | reverse complement strand
GCCATCGTACCCATTTCAAAAATGCGCGATCTGGTAGAGGAGCGCACGTGCGCGAAAAATTTCAACACATTCTTCAAGCTGAATCCTCAGGTGAGCGATATTCCCGATGCCTACGCGAGGGAGATTAACGGCGTCAAGCTTTTGGTCATGGGCACGGTCGAAACCGGCGGCTCCGGCTGCGTTTGCCCCGAGCACGTCATGCTCAAGGCGATTTTGTCCGCGCTCGTGTTCCGCAAGGACGATGTGGTCATTATGGATATGGAAGCGGGACTGGAGCATTTGGGGCGCGGCACCGCGTCTATGATGGATCAGTTCATCGTGGTCATCGAACCGGGTGCGCGCAGCATACAAACCTACACGAAGGTCAAGCAGCTCGCCGCCGATCTGGGCATTACCCGCGTTCGTGTGGTCGCCAACAAGGTGCGCGATGAGAACGACGAAGCCTTCCTAAAGAGCCGCATTCCCGAGGAGGATTTGCTGGGCTTCATCCACTATAATCCGGATGTGATCACCGCTGACCGACTGGGCGCTTCTCCCTACGACTATTCCCAGCGCGCCGTAGATGAAATACGCGCGATCAAGCTGAAGATGGATCTTGAGAAAAATTGAAAGGAATGAAATAATCAGATGGGACTGTTTGATAGAGTATTCCGCGGCTCCGACGAAATGTATTTTAAAGCCGAAGCCGAAGTGGACGCCGCCATCGCCGAGTTGGGCGCTGACGCGGCGATGACCATGCCGGACACCGCGTATTTCCTCGCTTGTATTTACGCTTATCTGGGCAAGAAGGTAACAACCCTCGCGGAGCTCAAGGAATCCCTTACCGACATTCGCGCTATGATGACTCGCGAATATCGTACCAAGTCCATTTTCACCTCCGGTATCGCCACCGCGATGGCGGCGGAGGTGATCGAGGCTACCAAGTACGCCCGTACGCCCACGCCCTATGAGGGCACGCAGTACCATGGGCACTTCACCGATGCTGAGGTGCGCGAGCTGGGCGTTCCGCTGGTTACCCGCGATATTCCTGGCTTCGTGGTTATGATCGGTCCCGCGCCCTCCGTGGAGGAAGCGGTGGAAACCGTAAAGGGCTACCAGTCTCGCGGTATCTTCGTATTCATGATCGGCGGCATCATCGATCAGGTGCATTCCGCGGGCATGAATACCGGCTTTGGCGTACGTTGCGTACCGGTCGGTCCCGACATCTGGTCCGTCGGACACGTTATCTCGCTGGTTACTCGCGCGACCATGATCTTCGGCGCGACTGAACCCGGCGATTACGATGCCTTTAACGAGTATACCATGCAGCGCATCTTCGCGTTCGTCAACGCCTATGCGCCCGTAACGGATATCGTAGTGGCTTGCGGCGCCGGCGCCATCAAGATGGGCTTCCCCGTCATTACCAACGATACCGACGATATGTGGGTCGTGCCGAAGTCGCTGATTATCAATACCAACACCAAGGATTGGATCGAGACTTCTCTGGAAGCGCGCGATATCAAAATTAAGGTTACCAATATCGATATTCCCGTCGCCTTCTCCTCCGCGTATGAAGGCGAGATCATCCGCAAGAAGGATATGCAGATCGAAATGGACGGCTCTCGAGTGGACTGCGTAGAGCTGGTGCGCACCAAGGAAGCGCACGAGATCGAGGATCACAGCATCGAGCTCATCGGTCCCGATTTCGATCAGTTCGAGGTTGGCGCGAAGATTCCGATCGCCTATATCGTTGAGGTTGCGGGTAAGACCATGCAAACCGACTTCGAAGGCGTGTTCGAGCGTAAGTTCCACAGCTTCCTGAACTGCATCGAGGGCGTAATGCACACCGGTCAGCGCGATATGATTCGCGTTCGCGTGAGCAAGGCGTCCTACGAGGCAGGCTTCCGCGCGAAGCATCTGGGCGAAGTGCTCTACGCCAAGATCAAGTCCGAGTACGATACCGTAGTCGATAAGTGTCAGGTGAAGATCTATACCGATCCTGAAAAGGTCAAGGAGCTGCGCGCCGAGGCGAATCATACCTTCGATTTGCGCGATGAGCGCCTCAAGACCATGACCGACGAGAGCGTAGATGTGTTCTATACCTGCATTCTCTGTCAGGCGTTCTCTCCCTCGCACGTATGCATCGTCACCCCCGAGCGCTTGGGTCTGTGCGGTGCGGTTTCTTGGCTGGATGCCAAGGCGACCAACGAACTCGATCCGCAGGGTCCCTGCCAGATCGTGCCCAAGACCCGCCTGATCGACGAGCGCATCGGTGCCTATGAAGACGTCAACGAGGCCGTCAACCAGTACTCCCATGGCGCGCTGGAGCAGGTCAGTCTGTACTCCATCATGGAGGATCCCATGACCTCCTGCGGTTGCTTCGAGTGCATCTGCGGCATCGAGCCTCTGTCCAACGGCGTAGTTATCGTCAACCGCGAGCACGTTGGCATGACCCCCATGGGCATGAGCTTCTCCGAGCTCGCTTCCATGACGGGCGGCGGCGTGCAGACGCCCGGCTTCATGGGTCACGGCAAGCACTTCATCTCTTCCAAGAAGTTCCTGAAGGCGGAAGGCGGTCTGGGACGTATCGTCTGGCTGCCTAAGGCGTTGAAGGATCAGATTGCGGAGCGCTTGAACGAATCCGCTAAGGAGCTCTATGGCATTGACAACTTCACGGATATGATCGCGGATGAAACCATCTGCACAGAGGATCCGGAGGAGCTGCTCAACTATCTGAGCGAAGTGGGACATCCCGTTCTGGGCATGGATCCGCTCATGTAATAGTACTTACTGGTATTGGGGAGAGGTTCGCCTCTCCCTTTTTTACGCTCAGCGAATACCGCAGTGGGGGAGGACTTCATCATGAATAAGAAGGCGCTTCGCAAGGATATGAGCGCAAAAAAAGCGGCAATGACGAAGACGCAGATTGAGCGCGCCAGCCTTCGCCTTGCGAATCGGCTGTTTGAAACGCAGGCGTATCAAAATGCCCAATCCGTGTATTGCTATGTGTCCTTCAATCAAGAGGTGGATACTTCGCCGATCTTGAGACGCGCATGGCGCGATGGCAAGCGCGTGGCGGTGCCAAAGTGCTATGGTAAGGAAATGCGCTTTATCTGGATTGAGAATATGAATGAACTCGCGCCCGGCTTCTATGGCATTCCCGAACCCGTGGCGGACGCGCCTGTGGCGCAGGATGAACGCGCGCTCATCATTATGCCGGGCTTGGCGTTCGACAGGGAGGGACATCGCGTCGGCTATGGCGGGGGCTATTACGATCGCTATTTGGAACAGCAGCCCAATCATCCCACCGTCGCCCTATGCTTTGATTTTCAAATGCTGGAAAGGCTCAATGTCGATGCATACGATATCCCCGTGGATTTCGTCATTGTCGATCAAGGCGAAGCTGAGGCGTCCACTTAATTGTAAAATGGAATAAAACATTTGACCAAACGAAGTTTATGGGATATAATACTCGAGGAGAGAAGAACTCAACTTTCATTTTTAGGAGGAGATTACAATGACTAAATGGGTATGCGGTATTTGCGGCTATGTGTATGAAGGCGAAGAAGCGCCCGAACAGTGCCCCGTATGCAAGGCGCCGGCTTCCAAGTTCGTGAAGCAGTCCGGCGAGCTGACTTGGGCGGCGGAGCACGTGGTTGGCATCGCGAAGGATGTTCCGGAGGATATCAAGCAGGGCTTGCGCGAGAACTTCACTGGAGAGTGCTCTGAAGTGGGTATGTATCTGGCGATGAGCCGTGTAGCGTATCGCGAAGGCTATCCGGAAATCGGCGAATACTGGAAGACCGCCGCGTTTGAAGAGGCGGAGCATGCCGCGAAGTTCGCGGAGCTGCTGGGCGAAGTGCTGACCGATTCTACCGAGAAGAACCTGAAAATGCGCGTGGAAGCCGAAAACGGCGCGACCGCGGGCAAGACCGAGCTGGCCAAGAAGGCCAAGGCCCTCAATCTCGATGCCATCCACGACACCGTGCACGAGATGGCCCGCGACGAGGCCCGCCACGGCAAGGCTTTCGCGGGACTGCTCAAGAGGTATTTCGGGAAGTGATTCTATCCTACGATCATTCCGATTTTGTTCGGGGAGTTCTGAAGAACGCGAGGTTTGCTTCTAAGTTGTCTGACGACAGTTATGAGTGCAACGGCCACGGCATGGCGTACAGTGGGTCCAAGGACCTGTATCGGGGAACCTCTGGAGAATTCATCGTTCACACGCGCGCCTACAGAGGCTATGGGCCGCCGCAGGAGCGCATCCTTGCGCTGCCGGTATCCATGGGTCCATCAGAATACTTGTCCTACGAATCGGAGCATCAGGTGGAGTACTCGTCTTGGCAGGACATGATCGCGGCCAATGACGAGTGATGAATCCACGGCAAGGCATTCGCGGGGCTGCTGAAGCGGTATTTCGGGAAGTGATAAAACCCTTGCTTCGCAAGGCTTTTATCAAAGGGCGGTTCTGTGATGAACCGTCCTTTTTCGTGCCCTTTTCCCCTTCAAAAGTGCCTTTGCAGTGCCTTTTCAGCCCGATTCCATAGAGTTCAAAAACAAAAGTGCCTTTTCAAAAGGTGCCCTATACAATTATTATATTTTGGCGTTCCTCGACTGTAAATCCTCTGCCGTAGCCGGTGGATGATTATTTCGTTGGTTTACTTGCCAAACACCCTGTCCAGTTCTTCCTCCAGCGTGCCAGCCTTCGCATATTCCAGCGCGTCTATGAGCCTGAAATGATGTTCGGTGATGGTCACATTCTGATCGAAGCCCAGAATAAAGTTGGTGGCGATTTTGTAAATGATTTCCGTGGGCGCTAATCCATACACCTGCTTAGCGAAGATGTGGCGCAGGCGTTCATCTCTGTTGGGAAAGGCACGCTTCATGCCTTCGCTCTGATAGAGCCTTGTTACAATTTCGGTGATATATAGCCCGGACTTCATGTAGAGGTCAGCGAAGGTCTTGTCGGGCTGATCGAAGCAGCCAGGGTTTTCCTCTTCCAGCAAATCCACCATCTTTTTCACAACCCACTTTGGCGTGAAAATCTGGTTTGTCTTCTGCGGCGGTACATAGTCAAAAATGTTTTCCGTGCTGGATTCTTCAAAATAATCCGCCAACTTTACGCGCAGGCGCAGGAACTCCCTGACCGAATCATCAAACACAACAGGGTCAAATAAGTGACCATCGAAATGCATCACTTTTCCTGTCGCTTCATCGGTGTAATCGCCGCCATCGCGCAGGAACACGAACTGCGCAAGCGTGATGGAAGTAACTTCCAGAAACACCTTATCAGGAATGATTTGGTCGAAGGTGGCAAGGGTCACGCTGTCGTCACCATACGCCATGAGGAAGGAAGGTATTGTGCGGCTGAAACCGCGCAGGTGGTCTTTCACTTGGGTCTCGATGGTCTTCTTCTCCGCTTCGCGCTTTGCGGTCTCCACTGTGCGCACGATTTCCTGACCCGAATGCTCCACGAAATCAGGCACGGCGTCCTGAATGGTTTGAATCAGCTTGTCAGCGGCAGCCTTCTTCTGTGCTTCAATCTCGCGCTCAATGGAGCGCTTATCCTCTTCGGTTTCGGCAAGCGACAGCATTTCTTTACGCTCTTGTTCCAACTTTTTTTGCGCAATGGAGAATTCGCCGTGCGCCTTGTGGATGATTCGTTCTGAATCCGCTTCAATCTTGCGTTCTAGACGCTTCTTGTCAGCGGGGCGAATGTCAGCGCCATACTGCTCTTGCGCGGTTGTGAGTAGCGGCGCGACTGCCTGCTGATGGAAAATGTCTTTCAAACGCTGGATTTGTTCTTCTTCGGTGGTCTTTTCGGTAGGTGCTGCCTGCGCTATTGCATCATTCAGTAGGTCGGGCACGGTTTCATAAATCTTTTCGCCAAACAATTCCTGCGCCTTGCCGATGACAATATCTTCGTCCACATTCACTTCGCCATTTTCATCCAGGGACAGCTCATCGGCGGTCTGCGGTGTGATTTCCACTTTTGCCTTCGGCTCGACAACAGGCGTGAACTGCGTGATGATGTCCAATACGGCTTGCGGCGCATGGAACACGTTGGCGACATTTTGGAACAGGAAATCGCTCATGAAGCCACGGCGTACCACTTCCTGACAGCGAATCTTGCGCGGGATCGACAGCACGGTTTCCGCTTGCAGTTCCACCATCTCGCCCGTTTCGTCTTCGCCCAGAACAGGGAAGAAGTTCAGCAGATTGCGAATGTTTTCTTTCCTTTGGTCAATGTCGCCGCGACCATCGGAAGTTTCGCTCAAAAGGTCGTTGGCGAACTGTTCGTAGATGGTCAGCGTGCGGGCAGGGTCAAAATCGAAAACATAAGCGTTTTCTTTGCGGAAGTATTGACTGCTGCGATAGAACGTGCAGGGGTTTTGCGCCCTGAACGCCGCCTGCATATAGAGTGCGGGGCTTCGCACGCTGGACAGCATCAAAACCGCCGTCCATTCAGGAATGGTCACGCCCGTGGTCAACTGCCCCACGGACAGGGTGATGGTGTATTCGTTGTTTTGTATGGCGCCCTTTACGCGGTCGAAGGATTTTTGCGTCTCGCGTGCATCATCCTCTTCCTGCCGCCCATCGCCTGCCGCAAGCACAACCTTGTATTTGCTGAACACTGGATGTTTTTCCAGTTTTTTGGCAAGTGCCCTTGCGCTGTCTACGCGGTTCAAGAGCCAGAAGGTATGCCGCAGTTCATCGCGCAGTTCAGGCGTGGAAAAGGGGAACTTCTCTTGCATGGTCAGCGCTTCCAGAAAGCGGTCAACCGAGGATTCATACACAAAGCGCCCTGTGCCGTTGGTGGCGAAGAATTCATTTAGATCAAAGGCGTATTCTTTGGTCTCACCCTGAATTTCCACACCCTGCGACAATTCATCGCGAATGATTTCGCTCATTTGGTAGGTGAACAGGTTCAGGCGAGGCAGGGTGGCGTAGGGGTTGCTGCCTTCGCCGTCCCAATCGCGCTTCGCCCGCTGTTCATCGGCATAAGTCCAGTTGAAAATCGCCTTTTCAGGGAACTTATCATTGGCGAGCGCCTTGAAGGGCGTGCCCGACAAATGCAGCGTGAAATTACGCTTGATGTGGTCAAAGGCAACATCTGTACGATAAGTGTCAATGCCTTCGTGAGCTTCGTCAATCACCAGCACATCCCACTTGATTTTCGCAAGCTCTTCCAGCTTGGCATACTGCCCGCCGAACTCAATCGCACCCTTCAAATCCTGCAAGGACACGAAATCAATCAAGCCCATTGACATGATCTTTTCGCCGAGCTGTTTTCTCTTTTCACGGCTCTTTCTGTCCAAATCGTATTGCTCATAAGACAGAACATGAGGTTTGCCTTTAATGCCATCTACGGCGCTGACAAAGAAATAATGGGATTCAGTGCCGAGAAACTTTTCATAATCAGAATACCAGCTGTTGGCAATGGCGGGGCGGTTGGTGACGATCAGCACCCTTTGAGCGCCCACGCGCTTGACAAAATCGTAAACCGTCAGGGTTTTGCCGAAGCGCGGCTTGCAGTTCCAAAGGAACTCTCCGTTTGGGTTGGCGCGGTAATAGTCCGCTGTTGTTTGGGCGCACTTTTCCTGCTCCACGCGCAGGGAGTAGGGAATGACGGGACTTGCATCTTCCTCTTCCAGCACGCCGCGGTTCATGCGGTATTCAAAAAATCTGGTTTTTGCGGCGGGTGGGGTAATGCAGCACCATTCGGTCTTCGGCTTGATTTCCACGCCCAGCTTGCGCAGATATCCCCTGAAATCATGATCTGTAAAGGTTTCGCCGCTGCCATCGTCAAACACGGCGCTGCCCTTCCATTCGATTTTCTGCTGAACATCAATGGTGTGCCCCTGTTGCAGTACGCGATCTTCTACGGTCTGCTTGTCGGTGTACCCGATTTTCGTCCAGCCATCATGCCGCGCAATTTCAGGTGTGGTATACGCATAAATCATTGGGATGACGCGCTGCGTGGTCTGAATGCTGATTTTCGGCACTTAGGTCATCTCCTTTTGCTGCTGGTATTCTTCAAGCAAATCCTGTGCAATATACCCATCGCTCATGCAATGAAGATTGGAAACGCCATCTTGCAGCATCATTCGAACTTTGGAATGATAAAAGAAGTCCATGGCGTCGCGCAAAGAAATATCAGCCTTCTCTGCAAACCGTTCAATCACGCGAGTATATTTCATTTGAAGTAAGGTTGGGTCAGCGATCATTGCTTTTCACTTCCTAAGTAATGCAGGCATTCATCCAACACGCTTTGTGTGCGAATGCACAGTTGCGAGTTTGGCTTTTCGTATCGCAAGCGTTCAATGGCGACGAACTTATCCACCATGCCAGAAAAAAACAATTCAAGCGTGTTGAAAACTCTATCGTTCGCCACTCCGCCCATTACGATGTCATAATCCGAACGGTCTTTTTCACTGCGGCAGGTTGCAATGAAATCAAGCCACTCTTCTGAATAACTCTCAAAAATCAACACTTTGTACTGCTCAAAAGCGGATTCGTCCAGAGAAAAATGATTAATGTAAGCCGCTCCATTTCTGATAATCAATCGCTTGCACCAAGTCTGGGCTTGCTCATATAGCTCCGTCAAATAGAATCCTGTACCAAAATCAACATCTTTTCTCGAATGGAGAAGATCTGGTTTTTCCACAATAACAGGGGAAGCATGATACAAAATCATACGACAACTCCCTTTTCTCGCATCAGCGCTTCCAAATCATCCACAATATATTTCTTTCCCTGAGTGTGCAGCACATCCCAGCATGGAATAATATAACTATCCAAAATATCGCTTTTTTGGGTCAATGCGTCATAGATGGCATCGGGGCTTTTTTTCATCCTGATTGCCAGGTTTTCAATGCAGAATATGGAAAAATCCAGCGCCTGTTTGGATAAAATAGTGTTCGTCTGCATATCAGGTCATCTCCTTTTAGTATGCGTGTTTTCCCGTAGCAAGCAGGGAATCAATGTCCATATAAGCGTTGGTCAGTGCTTCTGTGTGATAAATCCAAAAGTTATCAAAGATTTCCTGTGTGATACCATGCTCGTCCCATTCACGCAACACATCGCCGGTGGATCTGTTTTTAGCACACGCATAGTTTTCCAGTAAAAAAACAAAGAACTCATGCTCAACGTCCATTTTATTCCCCCCTCACATACACAGAGTTGCGTGGATCGCCCGTGATCTTTTCGACTTCCCACATATCGAATATTGCGTCTGATGGAAAATCAGCAAGCCCGAGTTCTGCATTTTCCAGTAATTTATGTGTCTTTGAAGAAATAAATGTTCGAATTGCATCCATTTGGTTTATGCCGTATTTTTCAATGATTCGCTGAATCACTTGCCTGTCATGATAATCTATTATAAAATAAGGATATTTGGTCATACATTTTTCTCCTCACAAAACCGGAGCAAGGCGATTCCAGCCGCGGTACGGAAGGTATATTGATCCTTTAAGCGTTGAGTCAAAAGGCGTTTGAGCGCCCCTTCTGCGTCCAGATATCCGTCCAGATACAGCGTTAGTGTTTGTGTGGTTTGATCGTTGGCAACGGGACCAATGATGAGTTCATAATCATCGGGCAAAGCAAAGCCCTTTCTGTACGAGGTAATGTAGTCCAACCATGCTCGGTCCGCCTTCAAAAAGCGTAGTGTTTTAAGCTGCAAAAGATCATTTTCGTTCACATTATAGTATGTTACAATTGGCGTTCCGGAACCGCGAAGCATCGTCTTTCGCCTTGCCCACGCTGCCGCCTGCTCAAAATCGCTGGTGGTATAAAAGCCCTTGCCGAAATCCAAATTTCTTTGTCCTTTTAGCAGGTGCGGTTCTTTCACTGCCACATTGCTCCCATGAAACAATATCATGTCAGGTCATCTCCTTCACATTTGTTTCGATGAAAGCAATCTCTTCTTCGGTCAAGCCATACTTCCGATACAACTGCCGATCAATCTGCGGGATGGGCTCCGTCCAGTCAATATCAGAAGATGGGGTGAAATCTTGTAGCGGAACATATCGCCAACATTCATTTGAGTTGTGCTGGGTAATTTTCAATATGCCAAGCAAAGTGCGTACAAATTTAGATTTTACATATTTGAGCAAAGCATTTCCTTCAAACTCAGTAGAGAGAAGCCCAATGCTCATGAATGTATGAGTGTTTATTTCACATGGACGCCCAATAATAGGGTCAGTAATTATCTCGCCAAATGTACCATTTCCGCTTACTTTAGGAAGAAATACCTTGTACTTG
The DNA here is from genome assembly GCA_017460585.1 of Clostridia bacterium. Taxonomy (GTDB): domain Bacteria; phylum Bacillota; class Clostridia; order Christensenellales; family Aristaeellaceae; genus Faecivicinus. The sequence goes on along the minus strand of JAFUAR010000172.1, from coordinate 854 downwards.
TCCAGATTTTTAGGTACATCAATATATTTGCGAGCAATATATCTGTAAACCCTATCATTTTTGATTCTTCCATATACCTTTACATATTCACAGCCGTTATTTGGAATGGTGGAAAATGAAATAATACCATCAAGAATCTCTAATACATTTGTTGCAAGTCTTCTCTCTTTTAGTAAATCTCTGCACTCTGGATGGTCAACAAAAAGCATCTCAAAATTGAATTTAGCGGTAACAAAAGCAACATCGCTTATAGATGATGTTATAACTCTTTTGATTTTTGCTAAGATAGTATTCAGTTCAGGCATCGGAGTAAAAGTTTCAATTGCACCAAAATCATGATTCTTGTCGTGCAATGTAACTGCAATTCCACCCTTTATCTCTACGCCAGCGAATACCATACTGCTATCAGCGTCATAATATAATACTTTCAAGTGGCAATCATTTAGCATTTTTTGATTCCATTCCTTTGGGGTGCTGCCAGCATTGAAAAGAAAACGCGCAGGATGTATCAATTCAACGGATTCGCCTACGGAATAAGCCGCATCTATAAAACTATGATATACAGGAGCAGCATAACCATTGCTTCTATGTGATTCATCCTGATACGGCGGATTTCCAATCACAAAATCGAACTTCATTTTGCTTCGGTCTCCTTTCGGGGCAGCTTCAAATGGAATGGAACAGTTCTTTCGCCAATCGAAAATCCTGCATCGCGGGGTCTTTTTCGCTTTTTCAGTTACATCGCTGAATCCCATCGCCGCGCTGAACAGGTCGTCTATGCTGATTTGGGTTTGCAGTTCTTCGGGTTCGCCTAGGGGAACCGTGCCCTTCAACCCATCCATCTGCCAGAAGTT
>JAFUAR010000171.1 GCA_017460585.1 Clostridia bacterium | reverse complement strand
CGTAGCCGCGACGCCGCGCTCATTGCGCTGGAATCTCTGCAAGCGGAGGATTTCTATAATCCCGCCAATCGCGAGATATTTTCCGCGATGCAGGCGATCAGCGCGGGGGGAAGACCGATCGATCTGGTCACGCTGGACGACGAGCTGAGTCGCCGCGGTCGGCTGGACGCGGTCGGCGGCGCGCCCTATCTGGTGGAAATCAGCCGCGCGGTGCCGTCGTCCGCCAATATTCGAGCCTATGTAAAAATCGTAGACGAGAGGTCTACTCTGCGCAAGCTGATTTATGCAGCCGAGAAGATCGAGCGCGACTGCTATCAGGGTGAGGAAGAAACCGCCGATATACTGGAAATGGCGGAAAAGTCGATTTACGATATCACCATGCGCAAGGGCGGCGAGGAGCTGCGCGATATACGAGAGCTGCTCTCCGTTACCTTTGATAAGATTGAGGAGCTCTATAAGAACAAGGGCAAGATCAACGGTGTACCGACGGGCTATACCGAGCTCGACGATATGCTGACGGGATTGCATGGTGGCGAGTTCATATTGGTGGCGGGGCGTCCCTCTATGGGCAAAACTTCGATTGGTATGAATTTTATTGAAAACGCCGCGATTCGCGAGAAGAAGCGCGCCGCGGTGTTTTCACTGGAAATGCCTGCCGAGCAGCTTGTCATGCGTATGCTGTGCACGGAAGCGCGCGTAGATATGCAGCACGTACGCCGTGGAACGACGACCGACGAGGAATTTTCTAAGCTGTGCGACGCGATGATTACCATTAGTCAGGCGAGCATTCACGTGGATGCGACCCCAGGCATCAGCGCTTCGAGCATTCGCTCCAAGGCGCGCCGATTGCAGCTGGAAGAGGGATTGGACGTTATACTCATCGATTATCTGTCGCTCATGTCCGCGGTAGGTCGCTTTGGCAGCCGACAGGAGGAGGTATCCTCCATATCGCGCGCTCTCAAAGCGCTGGCGATCGAGCTGGATGTGCCGGTCATCGTGCTGCAGCAGCTATCCCGTGCGCCGACGGGGCGTTCCAATCATCGCCCCATGCTTTCGGATATTCGCGAGTCCGGCGCCATAGAGCAGGATGCCGATGTGGTCATGTTTGTACACCGAGAGGATTATTACGATCCGGACACGCCCGATAAAAACATAGCCGAGCTGATCATTGCCAAACAACGCAATGGCGCGCTGGGCACGGTGAAGCTCGGGTGGAAGGGCGAGTATACTTGGTTTATGGATCTGTCGCCGCGCGCTAGAGAAGCGCAGGCGTAAGTGGAAAGGGGATATGTGCAAATGATTCGTCAACAGGCTTTCATTGGCGAAGGTCGGACCATGCTCAAGGGCGGTCTGCATTGCCATACGACGCGTTCGGATGGGTTGGGAACTCCGGAGGAGGTCGTGCGTCTGCACGTCGCAAACCAATACGATTTTCTCGCCATTACCGATCATCGCTTTTACAATTTTAAGAATTATGCGCCGGATACGGATATTGTGATTATTCCGGGCATGGAAATGGATTATAACCTGCCCGCGCCGGGTCCGTGGTGCCGGCACTGCTACCATATACTCTGTCTGGGTCCGACGGAAGGCAACGGTTACGCCCAGGATGAACGCTTTGAAAGTCTGAAGGTGAACAACGCGCAGGAATGCCAGCCGTATTTGGACGAAATTCACGCCAGAAACAATTTGACCATATACGCGCATCCCGAATGGAGCTCTACGCCCGTGGAAGAATTCCGCGACTTGCAGGGCAATTTTGCCATGGAAATTTGGAACAGCGGCTGCGTAATGGAGACCGATTGTGATAAAGACGCGGCGTATTGGGATGTGTTGCTGCGCGAGGGAAGGCGCATATACGGCGTGGCGACGGATGATGGGCACGATATGAAACAGCACTGCAACGGCTGGGTCATGGTGAACGCCCAGAAGAATGTGCCTGCGATATTGAACGCCCTGCGGGACGGCGCGTTTTATTCCAGCACCGGACCGGAAATTTACGATTTCTATGTGGACGGCGGGCAGGCGGTCGTTCGATGCTCGCCCGCGCGCAGAGTGCGCTTCCACTATGGATATTCGCCCACGCGCATTGTGGATGCGGCGGAGGAGCCGCTCACGGGAGCGACCAATCCGGTGCCGGAGTATTACAACTATATCCGTGCGAGCGTAATTGACGCGCAGGGGCATACCGCATGGACAAATCCCATTTTTCTGAAGGATTGAACGCGTTTAGGGTGAACGAACCTGAAACTGGGAGGCGAACTCCATGGAACAGCGATATACGGCGCAGGAGAAGCGGTTCCTAATTGCCTGTTTTATTGCGTATTCGGCGGCGTACATATCCAGAACCAACCTATCGCCCGCATTGGATGCGATACAGGCGACTTTTCATCTCTCCGCGACGCGTTTGGGACTTCTGCCCACGGCTTTTGCGCTGCCCTACGCCTTTGGACAAATCGTAACCGGTTTTTTTGTAGACAGACATCGCCCGCAGCGCTTTATGCTGGTAGGGCTGTTGGGGTCGGCGCTTGCCAACGTACTTTTTTCGCTTTCCCGCTCTTATACCATGATGCTGGTGCTGTGGGTGATCAACGGCATATTCCAATCTATGATTTGGACGCCGCTGGTGCGCATAGTGGATCGCTACTTTCGCGACGAGACGCGCGCCAGAGCCTTGTTTCACGTATCCATAACGCTCATTGTGGGTTATTTGTGCGCATGGGCGCTCTCGGGCTTTTTGACCGCCTATCTCAATTGGAATATCGCTTTCCGTGCTTCGGGTATAGTGACCGCGGCGCTGGCGATCGGATCTTATCTTTCCATGCGCGATGATCCGGAGCGCGCGGATGATCGACCCAGAACGCGCATAGATGCGAAAGGTTCGGAAATATCTGTTTTCAAGCTGTTGTTTGGCACGGATCTATTATTGCTTTTGCTTACCTGCGTGTGCAATGGGTATGTGCGCGATGGTATTATGAATTGGGCGCCTAAATTGCTGGTGGAAACGCAGGGATTCGCGCTGGACAGCGCGGTGGGCGTTGCGTTGATTATTCCGCTGATCAATTTTCTCGGTATTCAGATCGGCAAGCGCATATACATGAAGACCGGAGGACTTGTGCGAAACGCCATTGCCCGCATGGTGCTGGCGAACATTGTCTGCGAGGTGCTGTTGTTGGCGGGATATCGCGGCGGCGCGCTGCTGTGCGCTTTGTTCCTAGGGGCGTGCTCTGCAATGGCGTACGGCATAAACCCGCTGATGACCTCCTTCCTGCCGATGGAGTACCATTCGACGGGGCGCGTCGGGTTTGTCGCAGGTATGGTGGACGCGCTCATTTATGTGGGTAGCGCGCTTTCTGGTACGGCGACCGGCGCGTTGAGCGGTCGCTTCGGCTGGGGCGGCGTGTTCGTATCGTGGATATTGTGCAGCCTGCTCGGGTTGGCTTCCATGGTACTGGCAATTCGCATTCGACGCCTGCATAGGTAGCGCGATCAAGTGAACGTATAGGGGAATTGGATTATGCAGAACAGTTCCGTTCGATTGATGAATCAAAATACCAGTGCGCGCGATGCGGTTGCCGCCGCCGCGCGCATTTCCACGCAGCAGGGCAACGCGCTGCAGGTGTATGCCAAAAGCGGCGATACCGAGCGCGATTTGAGCCTGATTCGCAAGGTGGTTTCCTCGGGGCACACTTCCGTGCTGGAGCACCAGACGCTTACCTTCGCCTTTAACGATGTATCCGTCATGGTCGAGCAGTATATTATTGAATATCGGCTCGCTTCGTTTACTGTGAAATCCCGTCGCTATGTGGATTTTTCAGATGCCGGCTTCGTGGTGCCTGACGATTTGCCCGAAGGCTGCGCTAAGGTATATGCGCGGGCGATGAGCGCCGCGTTTCGCGCCTATGAAGCGTTGCTCTTACTGAACATTCCCAAAGAAGACGCGCGCTTTGTGTTTCCCTATAGCTTGCGCAGCAACTTCATCGTAACCGCGAATTTGCGCGAATGGGCGCATATTGCCGCGGATATGCGTTCCGGCAGGGGAAGCCGATATGCCGAGCTTCGTAAGCTCGGCGCGCAGCTCGAAGCGCAGGTGGGGGAGCTGTATCCGGAGCTGATATCGAGTCTGCGTACTTCCGAGCAGCGCATCGCGCCCCTGAGCGCCGCTTATGCTGCGGGCGAGGCGGTTTCGCCGCGGGCGATACTTTTATCGCATACCGAGAATCCTAAGTCTGTGCTCGATGAAGCGCTTCGCTTTACCGACCGTTTTGTGGGAGAAGCGCGCTATGCGGAGCTTGTGCGGGACGCGCGCCCTCGTGAATTGGAAAGGCTGCACTATGCGTTTCAGATCAATGGCATTTCCCTTGCTTGTCTTACGCATTTTACCCGCCACCGTATGCTGAGTCCGTGTATTCCTCCGCTGGAGCGCAGCCTTGAAAAGGCAAATTATGTGTTACCGGCATCCATTGTACAGTGCGATGCGGCGCGGGAGATATATCGCAATGCGTTTTATGCGCAGAGCGCGGCGCTGCAGGAATGTCTGGCGCTCGGCTTGCCGGAGCGAGATGTGGTCTACTTTGCGGCAAGCGGCAATGTGATCGACCTGCAGTTGGATATGAACGCCCGCGAATTGCTGCACTTTTGCGCGCTGCGTACCTGTTCCCGCGCGCAATGGGAAATTCAGGAGGCGGCGGTGCAAATGCTGTCGCTCGCATATCCGACCTTTCCGGAGCTGTTCCAGCATTTTGGACCCAGCTGTGCCGTGTTGGGGCACTGTCCCGAGGGCAGAATGAGTTGCGGATGCGTTGTAAGCGGGTATCGCGCGCTGATGCAAAAAAGGGAGGCTTCGGAATGAAGCGTTTCATTGTAGGTGTAACGCCTTATTTAGACGACGGAATTCAGTATGTGCCGCTGGGGTATTTAAGGGGATTGAGACATATCGGCGCGCAGCCGTTGGTTATTCGCTATGAAACTCCGCTTGCAGAGCTCCGTCGCGTGGTTTCGCAGCTGGACGGGATGCTGTTTACAGGCGGCGAGGATGTGGAGCCTGCTTTCTACGGGGCGTATCGAGAACCCGTATGCGGCATGACGCTGCCCGTTCGCGATCGTTTGGAGATACCGCTTTTGCAGCGCTGTATGCAGGAAGGATTGCCCGTGCTCGGCATATGCCGCGGGAGCCAAATCATCAACGTCGCCTTAGGCGGTACTTTGGTGCAGGATGTGCCCACGCGCTATGGAACAGTACACCAAATGACGGGCAAGGAGCAGAGCGCGTTTGCGCACCAAGTGCGCGTTGTGCGGGGTACGCGGTTATACGCGCGCATGAACGGCGATATTGCCGTAGATAGCTATCATCATCAATGCGTGAATCGTTTGGGGGATGGTTTGGTCGCGAGTGCGTATGCGCCCGAAGGCTTTATTGAGGCATACGAATCTGAACCGGACGCACCGTTTTTAATGGCGGTGCAGTGGCATCCGGAGGTTTCGCTTGGGGACGATATGTTCTCCTATCGGATTTTCGGAGCCTTTGGGGAGGCAATGCATCAGCGCCGAGTCTGAGCGTGACCTATGAAAACGGAATCTTAATTTTGAGGCGGAAGTCAATCATATGACGACCGCCTTTTTATGTAATGCGTTCAATCTT
>JAFUAR010000002.1 GCA_017460585.1 Clostridia bacterium | reverse complement strand
GCAAGGTTCTTGCGCAGGTAAAGAGCCGTAAGATCGTCGTCTACAAGTACAAGGCCAAGAAGAACGAGCGCAAAAAGCAGGGACATCGTCAGCCCTACACCAAGGTTGAAATCACGGCAGTCAACGCCTGATGAGCTTCCGGGGAACGACCGTTGTATTCTTTCGGCGGTCAGACGGCAAACTGATCGGCTATCGTAGCAGCGGGCATACGGGTTATGCCGAAGCAGGCGAAGATATTGTCTGTGCAGGAGTTTCCGCATTGACTCTAGCGACCTTGAACGGGCTTGAACACATATTGCGTATCCCGTGTATCGCCAGTGTGGACGATCAGAATGCAAGGCTCGAATGCATTTTCGAGTCCAATGCCGAAGAAGAACTCATTGAGCGGGCGCAGCTGCTTATGCAGACGCTGCTCGAAGGACTTCAGGCAATTCAGCTGGGTTTTCCCAGGAATGTTCGAGTGATCTTCAAGGAATGGAGGTAAGGCAAATGTTCAAAATGAATTTACAGCTCTTCGCGCATAAGAAGGGAATGGGTTCCTCCCGTAACGGTCGCGACAGCCATGCGCAGCGCCTCGGCGTGAAGCGTGCAGATGGTCAGTTCGTTCTGGCGGGCAATATCCTCGTGCGTCAGCGCGGCACTAAGTTCCATCCCGGTAAGAATGTCGGCATCGGTGATGACGATACTTTGTACGCAAAGATGGATGGCGTTGTGAAGTTTGAGCGCTACGATAAGAAGCGCAAGCAGGTCAGCATCTATCCCAAGACGGAGGCTGCCGCGGAATAATTTCGACGGAACAATAGGGCGCGCCTAAACGGCTGCGCTCTATTCTTTTTTAGCTATGCAATCTGAAATAGGATCGGTTGATTTGAAACTTACGCTGTTGGACAGCGCGCAGTGCTTCCAATGGGAGCTTTTCAGCGAGGGCTGGTACGGCGCGGTGCTGAGAGGGGAACCCGTATTCATTCGGCAAGAGAAATCCCGTGTGGAAATACTGTCGATCCACGCAGAGGATGTGCGCCAATATCTGGACCTGAACCGAAATTATAATGCGCTTCTCGAGGATTTGCTCGATCATCCAATTTGCGCGTACGCAGTGCAAAGCTATTCAGGGCTGAGACTTTTGCGGCAGGATCCGTGGGATGCGCTCTTTATGTTCATTCTTTCAGCGAACAATAACGTAAAGCGCATACGGAAACTGACGCATACGCTATCGTGCAAATATGGAAGAGAATATTCGACGAGTCTGGGAACGCTCCATGCGCTTCCTGACAGCGCTTCTCTCGCGCGGTCGAAGGAGGAAGAGCTTAGAGCTATGGGCGTGGGATACCGAGCGCCTTATTTGATCTCCACGGCTCGAATGGTCGAGGATGGATTTCCGCTTTACGCGCTTGCCGCGATGCCTTATGAAGAAGCGCACGCGCATCTTTGCCGATTGCCCGGCGTGGGCGATAAGGTGGCGGATTGTGTGCTGCTGTTCGGCTGTGAACATGACGAGGCGTTTCCTGTGGACGTATGGGTTGCCCGTATGCTGGAAAGCTGTTTTGCAATTCGAGGAGGCAGTCGCGCGAAGATCGCAGCGATGGCGCGAGCGCGGTTTGGCGCACATGGCGGGCTGATGCAGCAATTTCTCTTTCACGCTGCGCGCACGGAAGGGGTCGAACGGCTTTCTTCGTTAAATTTTTGACTCCATGCGATTCGCACATTGCCAAAATAGACTCTAGCGCCTATAATATGGGGGCAAGGAGGGCGGAAAGAACGGTCTGCAGGCGGAATGCTGACAACCTGTAATTCACAAGATCGGCGGAAATGGTTTTCTGCGGCGAGTAGGAATGGCGCGTTAAGTATCGGCGGATGGGAGGTTGCCGCCGGGCGAAGGAGCGATGAGCTCCGCGGTGCCATTATCGCATCCGCTGCCGCAGCGGAATGGGAATATTCCGGTAAAGTGTATATGCAACCTCCTCCACATTGATTGGAGGTTTTTTTATGGCGATGCGCAATGCGCGTTCAGATTCCAGCAGGAAGCGTTTAGCTACCCGCACGTTGGCTTGCATGGCGATGATGGCGGCGATCAGCGTTGTTTTGGCGCGTTTCATCATTCCAATGCCGAATGCATTTACCCGTTTTTCCATTGAACATCTGCCCATTATCCTATCTGGTTTGCTGTTCGGTCCAATTCCGGGCGCACTGGTTGGTTTTGTGGCGGATCTGGTCGGAACGTTATTCTCCGGTTATGGTTATAATCCGTTGTTTGCTGTACCGCCAATACTGATTGGGCTGTGCACCGGTTTGTTGCGTTTTTTAGTGATTCAAAAGGAGAGCTTTCTGCGCATACTGGTCTCATTTTTGCCCGCGGTTATTTTAGGTTCAATACTCTGGCAGAGCTATTGGCTTGCGGCGATCTATGGCAGCAAATCGTTCGAGGCGTTTCTGGTCAGTCGTTCCATACAGTTTGCCGTTACCAGTGTGATTAACGCAATTTTGGCGTTTGCGCTATTTAAGAGCGGCATATTCCGCAGTTTACATTTCTGGCCGCCCATATCCAAACAACAGGAGTAATGGAGCGCGTGGATGGGGGATTGGAAGCGCAATCCCTCATCCGTGGCTTTCCAATAGGCAGGATGGTGTGATTATGAATTACGAAGAATCCCTTCAATATATCCATAGCGTATCGTGGATGGGTACTGTGCCCGGTCTTGGAAGAACGCAGGAACTCATGAAGGCGATCGGGAATCCGGAAAAGAAGCTCAAGTTTATCCATATTGCCGGCACTAACGGTAAGGGCTCTACCGCGGCGATGCTCGCGTCGATATTGACCGAAGCGGGTTATCGCACGGGTCTGTATACATCCCCGTACATTCTGCGTTTTAACGAGCGTATGCAGATTGACCATAACCAGATTTCTGACGATGAGGTTGCCGAGCTTGCAACGTGGATTCGTCCCATTGCCGACGCGCTGTCCGATCATCCCACAGAATTCGAAGTCGTCACGGCAATTGCTATGGAATATTTCCGACGCCACCAGTGCGATATTGTCGTGCTCGAAGTGGGCATGGGCGGTGAGTTCGACGCGACCAATGTGATCGATGCGCCGGAAGCTGCCGTCATCGTGAATATCGGACTGGATCATATGCAGATATTGGGCGATACGGTGGAAAAGATTGCGGCGACAAAAGCAGGCATTATTAAAGATGGTTGCGACTGCGTGCTTTACGCGCAGCAGCCCTCTGTTGAGGCGGTCATTGCGCAAGCTTGTGAGCAGCGCGGAGCAAATTTGCATCGAGCGGGTATGGAAGGACTTCGTCTGCGGTCGCATGGACTGGAGGGGCAAATCTTCGATTGGGAGAATTTGAGCGCAATCAAGCTTCCGCTTTTGGGAGAGCACCAGTTGCACAATGCAGCAACGGTGTTGACCGTGTGCCGCGTACTTGCCAATAAGGGGTGGAATCTGCCGGAGGAGAGCATTCGCTCTGGTTTGGAAAAGGTATCGTGGCCGGGACGTTTCCAGATTATGCGCAAGGATCCCATGTTCATTATCGATGGCGGGCACAATCCGCAGTGTTTGGATGCGCTGGTGCGAGCGTTTCAGGATTATTTGCCGGATAGGAAAATCGTATTCCTGAACGGGTGTATGGCGGATAAGGATTATGGAGATATGTTCCGCGATCTGGTGCCCTTTGCGCAAGCCTTCGTGACTGTGACGCCCGATAATCCGCGAGCGTTGTCGGCAAAGGATTTGGCGGAATACTTGAAACGTTACAATCTGCCTGTTTTTCCCAGCGATACGGTTGTGCAGGGTGTAAAAACTGCCGTGGAGTTCGCAGGCAAAGACGGCATTGTATGCGCTTGTGGTTCGCTGTATATGATTTCGGAAATTGTCGCGGGATTAAAAGCATTGGAAAACTGAACGCAGTCAAAGAGAAAAGCGCGGATCAATCATTTTCCGCGCTTTTGCCTATTTCATAAACTTATCGATCGCTTTGCACAAGTCATCAATCGCTTGCTGATCGTTTTCCTGCGCCGCCTCTACAATGCAGTGCTTTAAGTGATCCTGCAATATGAGCTTTCCGGTATTATCAATCGCCGATCGCACCGCCGCAATTTGTACCAGCACTTCGGCACAGTCGCGTCCCTCTTCGACCATGCGCTTGACCGCCTGCATATGACCGATCGCGCGGGAAAGCCGATTCAGCACCGCCGCGGTATGTTCGTGGCTGTGCGTATGTGCGTGCTCATGTGGTACGCCCTGTGCGTGCAGTGCGGCGTGCTCCGCGTCTGTCATTTCATGACTATGCTCATGGGAAACACCGAGCGCGTGTAGAGCGGCGTGTTCTTCCTCCGACATTCCGTGAATGTGATCGTCAGCGTGCAATGCCATCACCCCTTTCAAGCTCAATTTATTGTAGAACAATTCGTTTGCGCAGGCAAGTGTTTTTTGCAAAATTAACTGGCGTTCAAGGTAGATCATCCATTCAATGAATGAGTATATGAGCATGAAAAATGGTGCATCGCAAATCAAACGCAGTGAATCAGGAAATATCAAACCTACCTCTCGACTATTTACACGAAGATTATATAAAATAAACAATAATGCGCCTTGTAAATAGAGACTGATATGATATAATAAATGACGTTGTCGGGTGAACGGTTTATAGTTCGCTGATAAAAAAGAATATGGGGCATTAGCACAGTTGGTAGCGCGCTACATTCGCATTGTAGAGGTCAGCGGTTCGAATCCGCTATGCTCCACCATATGAAACGAATCCGAAACACTTGAATGTTTCGTATTCGTTTCATTTGGTGGAGCATAGCGGATTCGAACCGCTGACCTCTACAATGCTAATGTAGCGCGCTACCAACTGTGCTAATGCCCCAGATTCTTTTTTATC
>JAFUAR010000170.1 GCA_017460585.1 Clostridia bacterium | reverse complement strand
TCCACTCATCCCATTGCTCGTAGGGAATTTCAAAATCGCCTGTCAACGCGACCAGCGCTTCATCGCGCACCGCCGGAGGCTCGACCACAATGGCGTCCACCAGACAGCCGGGAATAATGGCATTGCGCGGTCTGGACGGGCGATCTACCAAACGCTCGACCTGTACGATCACAATGCCGCCGTTTGCCTTAACCGCCTGACAGATGGAGAGCGCATCACCAGACATATACATATCGTCAAACGAGATATTGCCCCTGTGGTCGGCCGCCGTACCTTTAATGATCGCCACCGTGAGCTTGGGCAAGCAGTAATAGAGGAATTCCTCCCCATCCACCTCGACCAGATGTACGAAAGAATGATCCACGGAAATATCGTTTACACCCGGTCCCTCCTTGCGTGGGTCTACGAATATATCCAGACCTACCTTGGAGAGCGCGCCGGGCAGCCCGCCCGCCTGCGCGCGAATCGCATGAGAAATACAACCCAGCGGCAAATTATACGCCTCGAAGCGCTCCTCTAAAATCAGCTTCTTAGTACTGGGCATGGAGCCAAAATGCCCGCAGATGAGTCGGTCTACCGCGCCATCGCGAATATAGCCCTCTGCGCTGCGGTGCTCGTCCCACACGCCAAAACCCGCGCTGGATACTACGGTCAAACGCCTTGGAGAGCGCGTTCGCTGGTAACGGCGATAAATCGCTTCGTGCAGCTCTACCGGATTCTCGATGCCCACAAAGGAATTGACGCAGATGCAATCGCCATCGCGAATGAGACCAACCGCCTCGTCCGCCGTCATAATCTGAAACACAGTCATCCCTCATTGCTGTAAATTGCTAGCATATCAAACAGGGCTTCATTATAACATGGTTTTATGCAATCTACAATCCCCAAAACTACGCTGCACACTGTTCCACGCCTGACTCAGCTCAACGTTTTGGCTCTTTACCATCGCGGAACAAAAGCATCATTTCGTTTGTGAGACTGTACTGATCCGGCTGACCCTGAATATCCTCTCTTTGGACCCACACGCCCTCTTTGAGCTCGTTCTGGTCGATATGGATGGTAGGATCGCCATCGACATCGCAATAGAAACCCGCCAGAAGATCGTCTACAATTCCCCACGGCTGGCTCTTGTAGTAGCGAATATTCTTGACCTTTAGTCCCGCCTCCTCCATCACTTCGCGAGCGACGGTTTCCTCCAAAGTCTCACCGATCTCGGTAAATCCGGCAATCAAGGCGTAAAAGGCGATATCGCGACGGTTATACTTGGTCAAAAGAATCTGATCGCCGTTGGTTACGCCCACGATTACCGCCGGAATGATTCTGGGATAGATTCGCCGATTGCATTTGGGACATACCACCGCGCGTTCATCGGTCGCCAACGTCGTTTTACTGCCACAGCGCCCGCAATAGCGATTATCCGAATACCAATTATTGAGTTGGTAAGCCGTCCACGCCGCGAATACCATCGCTTTTGCGTCGCCCTCCATATGTCTCAGCTTGCGTACGGACAAGGGGGCGTATCGCGCAGGCAAGCACTGCGCGCCTTCGCCCATTTCGCCTAGGAAACAAGCGGTATCATCCAACGTAAACAAGTAGCGAAGCGGAATCTGCGCATCCAATTCCCCAACGTGCGGCAACTTAAAGCCCTCGTTGCCGGAGCCGACCCAAATGGCGTCGTTTTGAAACAAAAATACAATGCTCTGCGCCGTGGGCTCGAGATCGGAACGGAAGGCGTTATTCAATTTGTGCGGAAAAATATCCTGTATCATGTCGTATCCTTTCCATGTCGTTTTTCTTTAAATGGAATGACCCCGCCGCTTTGGACGGGGTCATCAACAAGGCTTTATTCAGATTCCGTAGTGGTTTCAGACCTCAGGCGGCGAATCTCTTTGAGCGTTTCGTCCAAATTGCCTTCCACATCGGAAAGCATTTGATATACGTCGTGACTCGCTTTGAGTCTGACCTCGCCCGCTTCTACGCGTGCGTCGCTCTTAATTGTACGCGCCTCTTCGCGCGCCTGACGCACCACTTCGGATTCGCTCACCATTTGCGCCGCGCGATCGCTCGCGTCGTCGAGTATTGCCCGCGCTTCCTCTTCGGCATCCATTACGATCTGGCTGGCATCGCGGCGGGCATTCTCGATCGCCTTCTTTGCCTTTAACTCCGCGGTCGTTACGCGACTGATGGCGGTATCTTCCGCATCGCCCATAATACGCGCCTTTTCCTCGTACATCTGCATACCGTACTGAATCGCGTCCGGCAGGTTACGATCCATTTCATCCAATACGATTTGGCACTTCTCCACATCCACTAGGGCTTTTCCGGTCAGCGGAACCCGACTGCCCTGCTCGATCAGCTTACGGAGATTTTTCAGCAACTCGAGGAAATAAACCATATCATTTACTTCATCGGTACTGCCCACCGTGTTCTGACTCTCGTTGCGGGGCTCCTGCTCTTCCGCCTCGTAGAATTTCTCCTGATCCATCATAGCCCTTCCTTTCCATATGGGGTCGGGATCGCAAACGCCCGATAAATTCTTTCTTCAATCTGCGCAGGAACCATACCGCGAATCGGCGCTCCGTGCGCCGCACAGTCGCGCACGATGGTAGAAGATATTAAACTATATTCCGGGCGACTGCACAAAAAGACGGTTTCTACCCCGCCAATCTGCCGGTTCGCCTGCGCCACCTGCATCTCAAACGCCAGATCTTGTGCGTTGCGAACACCGCGCACAATTACATTCGCACCCTCGCGATGAACTACATCCACTAAAAGCCCATCATCGCTGCAAAGGCGCACATTGGACAAATCGCGCGTGATATCCGCCAGCATGGAAAGCCGTTCGGCAGGCGAAAACAAGTAACGCTTTGCCTGCTGCGAGAGCACCGCTACGATCAACTCGTCAAATAAGCCCGCCGCGCGCTCAATAATATCCAAATGTCCCAACGTGGGCGGCGAAAAGCTGCCAGCGTAAACCGCCTTCACTTACCGTATCTCCCTTAGAAAGCGCACCCGCGCCGCGCCGTATCTGCGCTCATCGTAAGACTCAAAGCCTTCCGGAATGGCAATATCCATCTCCTGCGCATATTCCATAATCACGATCGCATCGTCGCTCAAACAGCCGTACTGTCTGAGCAACGCGCAAGCAATGGCATACGCGTTCTGCATATGATAGGGCGGATCGAGAAAAACAATATCGAAATTACGATCCGCAAGGTGCGGCAGCGCTGCCTGATAATCTTTCTGAATGCATATTACACGCTTCGTATCCGCCCCTGCAACGGCTTCCACGTTGCGTCGAATCGCTCGCATTGCCGTATAGGAAGAATCTACAATCGCGGCAAACTGCGCGCCGCGGCTGATCGCCTCCAGCGCGAGCGCCCCAGTGCCGCCAAATACATCGAGCACGGATGCATCCCACACCCGAGTACCGATAATATTGAACAGCGCGCCGCGAAGCTTATCAGAGGTCGGACGCGTATCCGAACCCTTCGGGGCAACCAGAGCCCGTCCCTTTGCATCGCCGGAAATGATGCGCATAGTATCACCCAGAATCTGATTGTCGTAATTATATCACAATTGTGCAATAATTGCAAATGATTTTTTCGAAAAAAAATCAAATTTCAGGCTTCCTGATTTTGGGCTGCTGGGGCTTTCTCTGCGCGATACGGGAGCGCGCCTTTGCCCTTCTGCGCCCCGCCGCCATCGCCTGTTCCGTTTTTTTCCAAAGTCTCGGTCCCTGTATATAGCCCAGAAATTGGAACGTGGGAATGAGAAACGGACCCGCTAGCAGCATGACAACCACATCCGCGCCAAGCGTCGTATATTCCTCGTGCCAGAGGGATACAATACTCCAGAGCGGAAGCGACACCGAGAGCGAGCAGAAGCGGCTTATGAATAACACGCCTTCGCTCGCTCCGATTAGCATAACGGCGATGTAGACCGAATTCACGATGTAATCCAGCAAACCGCCCGCCAAAATACCCGCGACTCCATGCGAC
>JAFUAR010000169.1 GCA_017460585.1 Clostridia bacterium | reverse complement strand
ATGGCGCGGCACTTGGCGTACCGTCATCCAAATAGCAAGTCGCCTGAAACGCCGCTGCACCCTTGACCGCCATATTGGTTTGGCTCGCGTTGAGTGCTACGCGAGTTGGCGCAGGCAACACGGTTACAGTGCAAGTGGCGGATACGCCCAAAGACGTTCGAGCCAATATGCGCGTTTCTCCCGCGTGCACGCCTGTCACATTGCCCTGCGCATCCACTATAGCGACGTTCTCATCCTCGCTGGAAAAGGCGACCATACTCCTTTGCCCTTGAGGAAACACAAGCTGTAACACGCTCTTCGATCCCGCCTGAAGTGTGAGCGTATCGGGCTGCAAGCTAAGCGAAGTCGCCTCCGCGAGCACAGTGAGAGCGCATTCCGCGCTCAAGCCGTTCAAGGTAGTAAAAGTGATAACCGCGTTTCCTGAGCGTTTGGCATACACCGAACCGTCCGCTGAAACTTCGACAATTTGGGGATTGGAGGAAACAAACGTACCTATCCCCAGCAGGCTCGCGACTGTAGTGCAGTCGAAATAATTCTTTGCACTGGTATAGCATCGCACGGAAAGCTTTCCATTCTCGCCCACAGACATTTGAGCCGCGCTAACATTGAGTTTCAGCTGCGTCGGCTTCTTTCGCACGGTCACGCTAATGGTCTTTTTCAGTCCATCTGCGGTAACGGTAATGGTCGACGTACCTTCCTTTAGTCCAAGAATGCGTTCCCCTTGAACGCCGACCACCTTGGGCTTAGAGGAGGTTAACGAAAACGCTACGCCCTCGATTTTCAAACCGCTCTTTGTATAGAACGATACCGGGGCGTCGATCGTCGCCCCGATCAACAGATTGACCGTCCCCTCGGGCGCTTCTATCCTTTGTGGAGCCTCCGTGACGCGCACAACGCACTGTGCCGATAGTGTTCCGCCATTAACGGAGGCGGTTACCAAAGTTTCACCCACCCGAACGCCTGTCACAGTACCGTCTGGTTGAACGGTCGCGATGGAGCTATCCGCGCTTCGCCATGAAACTTCGCCCAACTCGTTTTCTCCAAATTGCGGCTCTAGCTTGAATTTCTTTCCTTCCGCCACAAGAAGCTCGCTTTGAATGTTCAGCTTGGTGGGCGCACCAAGCACTTGCAGCGTGCAATCTGCAGATAAGCTGCCGACGATATAACGGATGCGCGTTGTTCCCTTGCGCACGCCGATCAATTCGCCGTTTTCCAAAACGCGCGCAATCGATTCATCCGCGCATTCAAACCGCCCCAGCGCGGTCAACGCACTGTTTGAAAGCGTCGCATACGTTTTTGTCGCACTATAGGCGCGCACGGAAAGCGCAATTTTCGCGCCTTCTCCAATCTGCACGGAAGTATTCGCGAATTGCAGCTTGACGAGTTTCTTCACAACCTGCACCTTGCAGGTCGTCTCCAACGACCCAAAGCGCGCTTTCAAAGTAGTCGTTCCCGCCTTTACTGCCTGAATCCTTCCGCCCGATACGGAAGCAATTTTCGCATTGGCGGAAGAAAGGACAATCCCATCGATCTGAACGGCGTCTCCATCCGTCGCAAACAGGGAAACCGGCAAATCCATGCTTGCGCCCACGGGAAGCAGAAACATATCCTCGGCAATACGGATGGAAACAGGCGCCTCCACCACACTTACCTCGCACTGCGCGCTCAGACCATTGGCAAAAGTCGCAGTGATATACGTCGAGCCAGTACCGATTGCGGATACCACGCCTTCATTCGATACGGAGGCAACGGAGCGATCCGAAGAAGCATAGCTTAGCGCTCCACGCTCGTATTCGCTAAATTGGGGAGTGAGCGCCAATGTTCCGCCCAATGGCAGAGTCGCGGTTGAAGGATTGATTGCCAACACTGAAGGCTGCGCGTAAACGATAAAGGTACATTTAGCGCTTTTACCGTTTTTTGCGGTAAACGAAACCGTTGCTTTGCCTTTGTTTTTCGCGCGCAACGTTCCATCCGCGTCCACCGAAATTACGTTTTCATCGCTGGTGGTCAGCGTACCCGTACCAAACATATCCGAATAGTCGGAAAGAATTTGATATTTCGATGAGGAAGAATACAGCCGGATTTCCGGAAGATATGCTTTTCCAATATCCAACTCCACTGTAGAGTGTTCAAACGCGACCTTCTTCGCCTTAGGCACTACTGTGACAGAAACTGTGCAAGTCTCTTCGTGTTCCGTTCGGGCAACGATCTCTACAGTTCCCGCCTTCACTCCTTTAATTTCAGTTCCGGAAACGGAAGCAATTTTCACATTCTTGGAAGAAAGCGAATATGTGCCCTCACGCCCTCCGTGAATCTCAAACGGAAGTTTCAGCGTACTTCCCACCATCAACAACCAGTGAGAAGCGCGTATGGATATTGCTTCGCCCACAGGCTGCGCTTCAAGAGCATCCTCAAATTCGGGCGTTAAAATTTCCTCTACCGCTTCTTCAGGCACAGAATCTTCCAAGGAAAATTCTTCGATATCAATCGCTTCGATCTGTTCTGCTACTAAAGGCTCCTCTTCCACTTCCTCCGGTAGCGCGGGAATATAGGAGAGCAGCACAGCAAGGGTCAAAAACAAAACCAGCACACGATATATATATTTCATGAAGCGCTCCTTATATAACTCAAGCAATTGAATGTCTTCGACAGGTCATTTTATTATACCGCTATTTATTACATAGATCAATCATCTTTTCATGAAATGTGAAATCAAATATTCATGATTTATTCATATTTTGACAAAATGGCTAGATCACGCTATAATATCAGCATTCCCATGTGAAACGGAGGAATCTGCATGGAACACACACATCCACAAGGTCCCAACGCAGCGCACTGCCACGGCGATTGCAGCCACTGCGCGCAGGATCCAAAAGAGGAACTGATCGCGGTTATACAGACCATGGTCAACCAGAATACCACGCGCGCCAATCAGCTCGCAATGCTCGCCAAACGAGTACGTGAATTGGGCGACACTCTTTCCGCCGAGCAGGTATTGAACGCAGTGACCGATTACGAGAAGGGAAATATGCGTCTGCAGGCGGTGCTTGCGGCGCTGAATATGCCAAATCGATAAGGAGGTTAGAAATATGTGCCTTTCAACTGTATACCGTTCCCAAAAGAGTCCGGAAAACGAGATTCTTTCCAACGTGATGATGATCGAATGTAAAGATGGAGTCGTCACTCTTACCGATATTATGGGGCGCGAAGAAAAGATCGAGGGCGATCTGATCGCCGCGGACCTGACTCGCGCTTACGCGATTGTGGAGCCCCGCGCAAAAACGGCTTAAGAGGGACTTTCCATGGAATTTGAAGTAGTGCGCGAAATACAGAACGAATGCGCCAACAACCAGATGCGCGACGTATTCTTTGATGAAATTGAGACCGATGATCCCGTAGAGTACGTGAAGAACCTGCTCAAAAACGAGCAACGCCTAGAGTTGACGGTGGAAGATGCCGATTCGGACAACATTACCGTGTTTGCCGACTGTTCCGGCATGGTGCAGAAGTTCGTTTTTACCCGAATTTAAGACCGAAATTTGACATTACGGCGCTTGCACATACCGACCGAATGTGGTATGATAAAAAACGCACTAACAGGCGTGCTTATTTTGTGTGCCTGTAACCTGTACTGTTTTAGGAGGAGATTACAATGAGTGTTGCGGAAATCCTGAAGAATCGAATGGCTTTTTCCTTTGAAGTTTTCCCGCCGAAGACGGACGTCGGCATGGAGAAGCTCTGTGGAGAAGGCGGCGTGCTGGATCATCTCTATGAGCTGAATCCCGATTACATTTCCTGCACCTATGGTGCGGGCGGAACCAACGTCGACAAGAACCTCGAGGTGCTCGATAAGATTCAGAAGGACGGCAAAGCGATCCCCGTTACCCATTTCACCTGCGTTGCCAACACCAAGGAGGGCATCAAGGATCAGCTGCAGACCTATCTGGACCATGGCATCAACCATATGCTCGCCCTGCGCGGCGACATTCCCTTTGGCTGGACCGGCACCAACGGCGACCTGCACTATGCCACCGAGCTGGTGAAGTTTGTTCGCAAGGAGTTCGGCGATAAGTTCACCATCGCCGTAGCGGGCTCTCCCGAAGGTCACATCGCCTGCCGCAGTCTGGAAGCGGACATCTCCTTCCTGAAGCAGAAGCAGGATGAGGGCGCGGATTACATCATGACTCAGCTGTGCTGGGATATGGACCAGTTCCGCTATTGGATGGACGCCATCCGCGGCGCAGGCATCTGGCTGCCCGTAGACGTCGGCATCATGCCTGTACTGGACGCCGCCGCTACCATTAACATGGCTCTGAGCCGCAACGGCTGCGTCATGCCTCGCGCGCTGGCGGAGATCATCTCCAAGCACTGGATCTTCCCGAACCCCTTCGCGCCCAACGAGAGCGAGGAGTCCATCGCGAAGAAGAAGGCGGAGTTCAAGGAAGCCGGTATGGAATACACCATCAAGCTGATCGACGAATATCGCGTTGCCGGCATCGACGGTATCCATCTGTACGCGCTGAACAAGTACGAAGATGTGACCCGTCTGGTTAAGGAATCCGGCATCATGGATTACATCGGCTAAGTACGGTCGAGGGGCGGATTGACTGCGGTCAAATCCGTCCCCCCTCATCGAACATAGACAAAGGCATTCGTTTTGAATTCGGGGTTCGAAACCGCGTGCCGAAACATTTGTATTTTTGGAGAATATTCATGGCACACATCATTGCTGTAGCCGGTAAGGGCGGCGTAGGAAAAACGACGACCTGCGGTTTGATCATTGAGGAGCTCTGCAAGGCGAATAAGGGACCTTTGTTGGTCGTGGACGCGGACGCAAACTCTAATCTGAACGAGGTTCTCGGCGTAGAGGTGGATACCACGCTGGGCGATATTCGCGAGGAGATGGCGCGTGCGGAGCTGCTGCCCGTTAGTCCCATTCCCTCCGGCATGACCAAGCAGGAATACGCAGAGTATAAGTTTAATTCCGCCCTGATTGAAGAGGATGATTTCGATATGCTGGTGATGGGTCGCACTCAGGGCAAAGGGTGCTATTGCTATGTCAACGGCGTGTTGAAGACCCAGATTGACAAATATGTGGGCAGCTACAACTACATGGTGATCGACAACGAGGCGGGTCTGGAGCACATTAGCCGCGGCACGCTTCCGCATGTAGATACGCTGTTGCTCATTTCCGACTGCTCTCGCCGTGGTATTCAGGCGGTCGCGCGAATTGCGGAAATGGTCGAAGATCTGGAACTCAAGCCCGGTACCATGCAGCTGATCGTGAACCGAGCGCCCAATGGGGAGCTCAACGAAGGCGTGCGGGAGGAAATTGAGAAGCATGGGCTAAAGCTTCTCGGCGTACTTCCGCAGGATGACAATGTATATGAGGCGGATTGCGAGGGACTTCCGAGCGCAAAGGTTTCGGAAGATTCGCCCATTAAGCGCTCTTTGAAGGGCGTTATGCAGTCGCTTCAGCTCATCTAACTTGTACACATTATCATAGGGGGATACTATTATGGCTTTCACTCCGAAAAAGCAGACGTTCAACGCCAAGATCAACGCGGTCACCCTGGGCACGGGCGACAAGAGCGTCACCGTTGGCGGCGAAAACGTTTTGCCTTTTTATTCTTTTGATGCTCCAATGCCCAACAAGCCGATCATCGCGGTAGAAATCAAGGATACCGCGCTCGCCGGTGAAACCGCTCCCGGTCTGCTCGCCTTCTACGAGGGCTGCGCCTCCGCAGCGGATATGGCGAAAAAAGCCGCCGATATGGAAGGCGCTTCCGCCATCTGCCTGCATTTTGAAAGCGCGGATCCCAACGGAGAAGATACCCCTGTAGAAACCTGCGTAGAAATTGCCAAGGCTGTGGCGGACGCGGTGGATCTGCCCATCATCATCATGGGCTGCAAGAACATCGATAAGGATGCTCAGATTTTCTCCGCCTGCTCCGAAGCGCTGCAGGGCAAAAATATACTGGTGCTCTCCTCCCGCGAGGAAAACTACAAAAACGTTGGCGCGTCCGCCGGTCTGGCTTACAACCAGAAGGTTGGCGCGGAATCCGCTGTGGATATCAACCTTGCCAAGCAACTCAACGTGCTGCTCACCCAGTTGGGCGTACCCGCTGCGAGCATTTGCATGAACCTTGGCTCCTCCGCCGCCGGTTACGGCTTTGAATACCTCTCCTCCACGCTGGATCGCGTGAAGGCAGCCGCGCTCGCGCAGAACGACGCGATGCTCCAGATGCCCATTGTAACTCCGGTTTCCACTGAAACTTGGGGCACCAAGGAATCCATGCTTTCCGAAGAAGAGTCT
>JAFUAR010000168.1 GCA_017460585.1 Clostridia bacterium | reverse complement strand
TTACTTTTTCGCGCAAACTGCATTCCAAAGCTGCCGCGCTGGAGGTTGCGCCAAAGGAACGCGACGCGCGGAGTCTTGAACTGGGTGCGGTAGACGTAGGTCCGGAGTTTATTTCAAAGGCTTCGGAGGATAATGCATCTCCTTCGGATGTACGCGCTTGGCAGGAGGGCGACAGCTTAAAGAAGGTGCATTGGAAGCTGAGTATGCGCCGTAGAGAAATGATGGTGCGTACCTATGAAGAGAGCGCGCGCCCTGATACGCTGGTCATTCCGGATCTTACCCCCATTCCCGCACTGCGCGATCAGCAGCTAACTATGGAAGATGAGATATGTGAAGCCTGTTTGGCTGCCGTTAAGGCGCAGTTGAAGGCTGGCTATCCGGTGCGTATGCCGCTCACGTCGGCGCAGCCTGCGGAGATTTCGGGTCAGTTTCCGAGCGATCTAGGCGCCTTTACCGATGCGTTGATGCGCGTGGCATTCGATAGCGCGTATCCTTACGAACAGGTGCTGTATCTCATGAACGGTCGTTTGCAGCGCACGGGCGGAGCGGTGCTAGTGACGGCGCGATTGACCACACGAACCGCGGATATGGCAATGAAGATGCATCGCGCGGGCGTACGCGTAAAGCTCATATGGGTAAGCGAGGACGTGCGAGACGAAACGCTCGAACTGTTGGAGCGGTTGAAGATGGAGGGCTTGCGCGCGGAGCGCGTTGATCCGTGGTCGAAGACCGGCGCGAAGATGGCGCAGGAGGTTTCGGACGCGTACGACGCATATGACGAACAGTTTTCTCGAAAGGATTTGAATGAAGCGTAACCGTATTGTTCAGGCGGGCGTGGTTATTTTGCTCGCCGCAATGCTCGCAGGGTCGTGTATGCAGGTGGCGATGCCCGCAATGGGCGTACCCTGCACTTGGGTGCAGGCGTGGCTGCCCGCCCTGCTGGCTGCCGCATTGATATTCTTAAGCGGATTGTCCGTATGGGGCGGAATCGCCTCGCTCATTGTGGGCATAGGAGCGTTTGGAGCATTAATATTGACGCATCGTCCCGCCTTACAGCAAATACTTCCGTGGATACGCAGCTGGTCGGGAGGACAGAACGCGGTTGATGCCGTTACCCTTGAACTCGTGTCGGGATTGTTTTGTCCCGCCGTATCGGCGTTTCTCGGCGCGTGTATGCTGCTGTTTTTACGTCACTCAAGCGGTACGCCGTTTGCGATACTGGTTTTCTTTTCATTGCTCATGGTTAGCTACGCGCTGGAGCCCACGCGCTCATTTGCGCCCGCCATTCCGGGCTTGATCGCCGCAGTCGCCGCGTTTTCGCTTTCTTCGCGCGCAACCATGGAGAGTGGAGCGCTGTCCGCGCTGATCGCGGCGGTGATTACAGTGGCGCTCGCGTTGCCGCTCGTGCCTGAAAATGGCGCGACATGGGCGCCGTTGGAGCGCGTTGCGGCGACTGCGCGCTCGATTTTCGAAGATTATTTTCGTTTTACTGAAGAACGAGTGCCGTTTACCATTACCACAGAGGGTTATAATCATGCCGTACAGGAGCAGGAGGGCGTAGTCGCGCGACTGGGTGGTCCGGCGGAGCCGGATGAAGGAGTCGTTCTGCGCGTGAAGGCGGATAAAGACGTGTTGCTGCGGGGAACGATTCGTCGAACCTATACCGGCAACAACTGGATCGATATCGACGCGAAGGCGCGCTATTTGTATTACGATATGCTGCGCCGCAGCATTCGTACCGAAGTGTTGGGTATGAGCGATAACGAAGCGTTTGAGCCCGTAACGGTTGAAGTGCAGTATGTAAACAGCGCGACCAGTTCGCTGTTCGTACCCGCTCGACTCAACGATTTTTCCATGAACCTGCAAAACGCCGTGTACTTCAACAGCATTGGCGAAATGTTCCTTTCCCGTCCGCTCAGCTCAGGAGATACCTATCGGTTGACCGGCGCGGTGGTGGGTAATCGAGGAGATGCAGTGCGCAGCCGCGTTGCGGCAACCATGGGAAGTATGGACGACGCTTATGCCGACGCGCTCGATACCTGTCTGCGAGTACCGGATGTAGTGGAGGGCGGAGTATATCAGTTGGCGATAGAGCTCGCGGAGAGCGAGAGTAACCCCTACGATAAAGCAATCGCGATAGAGCGCTGGCTGCGAAATAATTGTACCTACACTCTAACGCCGGATATGCCCGACCCCAGTCGAGATTTTGTTTCGCAGTTTGTGCTGTCGACACGGCGCGGCTATTGCAGCTATTTCGCTTCCGCCATGACGGTGATGTGCCGCATTGTCGGTCTTCCCGCACGCTATGTGGAGGGCTATTCTGTGAAGGGCGGCGAAGAATTTGCGGATGTGACCGGTGAGAATGCGCACGCATGGACAGAGGTCTATTTTGCTGGGCTCGGCTGGGTGGCGTTTGATCCCTCTAACGGCGGCGTTGGCGGAGAAGATGGCAATTCCAACGAGAGCTCCGGATCGAATTCACAAAGCGGAAATGCCTCCGATTCGAACGATGAATCGGACGGCGCGCAGGAAACGCCTGCACCTGAGCCGATGGGTGGGGATACGGCGCAGGAAACGCGTTCGCCGGAACCGCCAAGCGGCGAGGATGCATCGGAGCAGATGAATACGCCCACTCCGTCGCCGACATGGCAGCCCGCACCGGATGATACGCCCCACGACGACCATCACTCATTTGCATGGATTGGCGTATTGCTCATTTTGCTCATTTTGCTTGTCGTCGCGGTGGTCGCAGCAATTCGTTTGCGAACGACAGATCCTATGCTGCTGAGCAGGCATACAAAAAATCCGGAAGAGGCTTGTTATATCCTCTACAGAGCGATTCTCACACTGAACCGACAGGTGGGAACAATTCCCATGAGCGCAGAATCTCCTGTACAGTATGCGCGGCGCATTTGCGCGGACGGACAAAACAGCGCGTTTATATTGTTTGCAAGCGCGATATCGGGTTTGGCGTATGGCAAAGCCATACCTACGCAGGATACCGTGGAGGCGGGGCGAGAAGCCTATACCGCTTTCCTGAATTCAGCGTCGCGCAGACAGCGAATTCGCTATACATTGACGCGTTTGACTAGAGGCTTGGGTCGTTTTGATCAAATTCCATAAAAATATTCGGTCCCTTTGCCATTGTGCGCAAAGGGACCGAACGGCTATATTGGGAAAGTGATTACAGGTCGATCTTCGGAATGCCTGCAAAACCGTGCTCCAAATCCTCGTCCGAGGGCACGTAGTCGGTCATTCTACCATCGTGGAATTGCTCGTAGGCGACCATGTCGAAGTAGCCGGTGCCGGTCAAGCCGAAGAGAATGGTCTTTTCTTCGCCGGTTTCCTTGCACTTGAGCGCTTCGTCTATGGCGACCTTAATGGCGTGGCTGCTTTCCGGCGCGGGCAATATGCCCTCCACGCGCGCGAATTCCTCCGCCGCCTTAAATACGCTGGTCTGCTCTACCGCGCGTGCTTCCATATAGCCATCGTGGTACAGCTGCGAGAGAATAGTGCTCATGCCGTGGTAGCGCAAACCGCCCGCATGGTTCGGGGCGGGAATAAAGCCACTGCCCAGCGTGTACATCTTCGCCATGGGGCAAACCTTACCTGTATCTGCAAAATCATATACAAACTTACCGCGGGTGAAGCTGGGACAGGATGCGGGTTCTACCGCAATGAACTGGTAATCCGCTTCGCCGCGCAGCTTTTCACCCATGAAGGGAGAGATTAATCCGCCCAAATTGGAACCGCCGCCTGCGCAACCAATGATGATATCGGGCTTGATGCCATATTTGTCCATCGCTATTTTGGTTTCTACGCCAATAACGGATTGATGCAGCAGTACCTGATTGAGCACGCTGCCCAGCACATAGCGGTAGCCTTCATGCGTGGTGGCGACTTCGACTGCTTCAGAAATGGCGCAGCCAAGGCTGCCGGTCGTGCCCGGGAATTCCTCAAGAATTTTGCTGCCGATTTGCGTGGTTTTGGAGGGGGAGGGAGTGACAGAAGCGCCATAGGTACGCATTACCTCGCGGCGGAAGGGCTTTTGCTCATATGATACCTTGACCATGTATACCTTGCAATCCAGATCAAAATATGAACACGCCATAGACAGAGCGGTACCCCACTGACCTGCGCCGGTCTCGGTTGTTACACCCTTCAAGCCCTGCTTCTTGGCGTAATACGCCTGAGCAATGGCGGAAT
>JAFUAR010000167.1 GCA_017460585.1 Clostridia bacterium | reverse complement strand
GAACGTGCTCCGGAGTGCCGGCGGAAATGAATGCGTACCGCGCTTTCGCGCTGCGCAGATTGTCGCGGTAGAAGCAGTCATTCTGCAATAGCTCTCCGTATTCGAGCAGTATTTCCGCGTCTTGCGGCGCGTTCGCGTCAAACTCGACCCAGCCGGTCATTACCTGTCCAAAGTCCAGCACCCATTCGTCCTTGGGCGTGCGCAGCAGGGTCGCGCATTTGCGGCGCTGCGCAATGCGCAGGGGCGGACTCAACCGGTCCTGCAAAGCGCCCTGCGGCGCCTCCGCCTCAATTGCGGGTACGGACTCGGTCGCGCCTTCCATGCGCGCGTCCAGCACCTCGCCGTCATATATGCTGCTTTCCACTATGGGCGAACGCACGCTGTTCCACGAAGTGTCGGTGCCGATGACGATTTCCTCGCCGTCGGAAAGCGTCACGCGAATTTCCGCAATCAGCTGCATAGCGCTGCCATATATGTCGGTCTGGTTGCCGGAAAAGCCGAAGCGCCCCTTGTACCAGCCGTTGCCCAGAATCACGCTTACGCTGTTTTCGCCCTGCGTAAGCAGCGCGGTCACGTCGTACGTCTGCGCCTGAATCCAGTTGGCGTAGTCGTTGCAGAAGGGCGTGAGCACCTCGTCGGTGACAGGTGCGCCGTTGATGCTCGCCTCGTACAACCCCAATCCGCATATGTACAGTCGCGCGCAAACGGGATCGCCGCTGATTGCAAAGCTGGCGTTGAGCTCGGGGTGCTCTTCAAACGGCGCGCGAATCCATTGTCCAACCCATGGCTCGTCGCCCTTGCCGGTTTCGAACCACGCCGCGGGACTGACCGCACGGTCGCCGTCGTCCGCCAATACCTCGACGCGCCAGAAGTAGCGCGTTCTGCGCTGCGGAGCAAAATCGGGCTGAAAGCCGAGCGAGGAGATATCCTCGCGCAATCCGCTATCGTACACGGTCTGCGCAAACGCCCCGTCCAGCGCAATTTGAACGCGCGCCGCCTGCTGCCGTTTGCCGCTGCTCTTTTCGGCAACCCACGTCAGTACGAGTGGATCAATATCAAAGCCCAGCGGGTTTTCCAAGTGGTTGACGCGAAGGGAACGTATCACCATAATGAATTCCTCCCTAAAATGAATCGTTATCGCTTCATGCGCAGCCTGTTCATGTGTCGAATGAGCGCCTGCGCGCATAGTCCGGTAAACAACCCCGCGAGCATACCCGAAATTTCCAATATGGGCAGGTAGGCGAGGAGTCCCCGCGTGCGCGTGACCGCCACGGCTACGGCAATTTGCGCCAAATTGTGCGCCATCGCGCCAATCACGCTGGCGACCCAAATCTGCCTTTCGGTTAGTATATTGCGTATGAGCAGCATTGTCAACCAGCATAAAGCGCCGCCTGCGCCGCTGTACATGAGCGTGCTGATGTTTCCGCTAAACAGGGCGCCCAGCAATACGCGCGCGGCGAGGATCGCGGCGGCGTCCTTACCGCCCAGCGCAAATACGGCGTATACGGTTACAATATTGCTCAGCCCCAGTTTAATGCCCGGAATGGGCGTAAGCGCGGGCAGCTGCGCCTCTATGGTGAATATAATTAGCGCGATGCCGGTCAGCAGCGCGTTTCGAGTCAATCGTCGGGTATTCATTCGTCGCCTCGCTGTGGTTCAGGATATCGCGTCGATTTCCGGCGCGGGCGCCGCGCCGTCCAGCTCGATGACCAAGCGGTGGGGCAGGCAAACGATGGGCGTGAGCCCGCTGGACAGCCAGCCCTGCCGTACGCACACCTGATCCGGACAGTCCGCCTGCGCTACGCGAATCATGCCGTGCCGCGCCTCAATGGTGTTCGCGCCGCGATCGCCGACCCATTCGAAGGTCTGCGTATCGTTTAGCGTCGATAGATCGATCTCCCATACCAGCGCGCCGTCCGCGTACACTCTGGCAACGGCGTTTTGCCGCGTTGGAGTATTTCGGAGTGCAAGCGCGGCGATCGCCAAAGCGGCGAATACCGCGCCAAGCAGTATCATCCACAGGCGCGTGGAAAGCGGTTTTCGTTGCTTGCTCATGCGCCCTCCCGCTCAATCCAGTTTACGTCCGCGCCCGCCAGATCGCCCGCGGGCTGAAAGCGGTTTTTCAATCCTTTGGTCACGTAAAAGGTATCGTCTTCAATCAATATGGCTTCCACATCGGTGTGTTCCTGTAGGAATGCGCAGGCGTTTTGCCGCCCCATTACGAATAGCGCCGTGGAAAGCGCGTCGCATTCCAGCCCGCTATTGCCGATTACCGTGACCGATTGCATCGCGTTTTGTACGGGTCGACCGCTCTTCGGGTCGAATATATGCCCGTATACGGTGCCGTCGTCGTCCATAAAATAGCGCTCGTACTGTCCGGAAGTGACGACCGCCTGATCGGCCAGCTGTACCACCGCGCAATAGTTTTCTTCCATGCGCGGGTCGCGAACGCCCACTCGCCAAAAGCTGCCGTCCGGCTTGGCACCCACACAATACAGGTTGCCGCCCAAGTCGATGAGCCCCGAGGAACAATCGCCGTTTCTCAATAGGTCGGCGAGTACATCCGAAGCCAACCCCTTGGCGACGCTGCCCAGATCGATCATGACCCCGTCGGGCAGAGCCGCGGAGCCGTTTGCGCATTCTACGCGGGTATAATCCACCAGCGGGAGCAGTGCCTCAAGCTCCTCCGGAGCCGGTACGCGAAATTCATTGGTGGTGAAGCCCCACGCGCGAATGATGGGATAGAGCGTGATATCCAGCGCGCCATCCGTTTCTTCGCACATTCGCAGCGCATAGCTGAGCAGTGCCTCGGTATCGGGGGAGAGCTCTGCGGCGCGCTCGCGGTTGAGCGCGGAGATTTCGCTGGTTTCCCGGGTTACAGAGAGCCGAGCCTCCAGCGCTTCTATTTCGGTTTCGCATTGGTGAAGCAGCGTTTCGTCCGCTTCGTCCGCGCGAACCGACATCACCGTATCCATCGCGAAGAAGGTAATACTCCCGTCCTCCGCGAAGGCGGCGGGCAAGCACAGCGCGGCGCACAATAGCGCCAGCAGTAATTTCTTCATATCCAGACCTTCTGATTCGGGCTGGAATGATATTTCGACGAATTGGTAAGTTTTCCTTTACTAACTTCTTTGCTTTGCCGATTAAATTTGTGATTCGGCGCTCACCTATGCCCAAATCGCGCGCATCAAGCGGGGATAGACCTCCTCAATCACGGTCATCGCACGCACCATGAGCTCTATGCAGATTTCGCCGCTGTTTTCAGCGGAGATGATCGCGTCGCACTCCATCGAGATCGACCCGTCGTCCGCCATAATGAACTTGAGCCAGCGGTACGAGCGGTTGATTTCGTTGAGCGTACCCAGCAGCTGCGACCGCTTTTCCTCCGGCACGATGGCGAGCTTAAACACCCGCAGTCCGGCGGTCTTTTCCCCAGCGTCGAATATACAGAATATGTCTAAGCGCGCAACGTTCTTGCCGTTGAATGAGCATATTACTATGCTCTTACCATCGTCCATATCATGCGAATCGTGGTATTTTATATTTCTGCGCTCGCATTCGCTCATAAATCGCAGTGCGGTATTGAGCATGGGGCGCCTCCTTTCTGCAATCACCGTTTATTTCGTACAAATCCAGTCGACCCGTCGCGCTTCGCTCCTCTCGGGAGGCTCCAGCTTGTTTAGCATTTGGCAAATCACGTCCTCCGGCACCGCGGCGGCGCGACCAGCGTTGCGGCGCAGGTTCTCCGCCCAATCGGTTTCGAGATACGCGATGCGCACGCGGGCATGGTAGCCTTCAAACAAATCAATCTGCTGCTTACGCAGCGCGGTGAGCGAAGTGGCGTTCCAAATAAAGGGCTGCTTCGCCCGCAGATATTCCTTTGCCCGTTCCTTTGCCGCCTGCACGACACGCCCCTGATTGTCCTCGGGTCTTACCCCCAGCTCTCGCCGCAGGTCGTCCAGACACACGGTGGGCAGATCGGGATGCTGCGCATGAATCCACGTATCCTTACCCGTCCCGGGCAGACCGCACATCAATATCACTTCGCCCCATGTATCGTCGTACAGCACCTGATCCTTCCATACGTTTCCGCCGGCGAACAGCGCGCGCTTGGTGCATTCGGAGGCGAAGGAATAGGGAGCGTCCAAACAGCCCTCCTCTTGCGCCAGCTCCCGACTCAGCGCTATGGTATCCAACTGCTCCTGTACGTCCGGCGCGATGCGCCCGCGCACATCCGCCTCGGAGAGCAGGCAAAGCGCGCGCAGTGTGAACCAAGGCGTAAGCTCGCCGTTGGCAGCCAGCTTCAGCGCGCGAACAGCGGGGCGATCGCCTTCGATCAGGTGCAGGGGCGCGGTATGGTAGCGAATCAGCAGACATATGCCCTCTCGCAATTGTTGGGCTTCGGGCGCGCCGCACAAACCGAAATCGCGCCAAAGCAGCGCGCGGGCAATCTGCGCGCCCACCGGAGCGTGGCGCGGCGAGACCCAGCGGTCGTTTTCCAACCGAGTGCAGCGCACTTTGCCCACATCGTGCATGAGCGCAGCCAGCGCCAGCGCGTTGCGCGGTCCGTCCGCCATGGCGCGAAATTCCGCCAGCTCGGTCAGCGCATTGCAGACCATGCGGGTGTGCGTCCATACGTCGCCCTCGCCGTGCCATTCCGGATTCTGCGGCGTCTCTTTCATGCGGGTGAACCATTCCCGCAGCGTAGGAATTGCCCGTAGACCCGCCCAATCATAGCAAAATCCCGGCGCGGCGGGCAAACACGCCAGCAGCTTTTCCAATGCGGTCATTTTTACTTTTCCAGCTCCGGCAGAAATAAATCATCTATGGGGCGGATGATGCCGTTGGGAACGATGGGGCGTTCCAGCCAATGGGTTTTGGATTCCTCGACCACCTGCAGGAAGGTGGCGCGTACATACTTCATGCGCGCCGCGACTCGACCGTTTTCCTCCACCTTAATGTATAGCCCTTCCATGGTCGGTCGATGATCCGTCTCGCGGCAAAAGCGGTCGGCGTCCAGCCCTTCCTTTTGGGCGGCGGCGCGGAGGTTATCAATGTGCTTTTCCGTAATGTAATTGGAATTGCCCAAGTATTGCAGCACATCCTCCATGCGGGTAAATTGTCCCTCCGCCAACACAGCCGCCGAGCATACCGGCAGCTTTGCCGTAATCTCTCGGCGGGAAGGCGTATCCAAGAAACGATCGGTTTCCCGATCCAGAATATCGAACTCCATAAAATAGTGCGGCAGGGCATCGTAGTAAATGCTGTGCTTGGCATACATCCACTCGCCGTACATAATGTAGCGGCACCCCAGCGTCGCCCACAGAATATCCCGCTGAATCGTCGCCCACTGCTTAAACAGATTGTAGTGTCGCTCTCGATAGCCTCCGGTCAAGTAGTGACCTCTGCTTTGTAGCAGCAGCTCGCCCTGTGGGTTGAAGGACAGGGCGGTGTTCGCGCCGTCGATCTTTTCCTCAATCACAATGTGTCGACCGGCAATTTCACGAAAGGATACCTGAGAAAGATCCTCATCCCCGGGCTGCAGGCGCGAACCCTCTATGTGCGGCGTTCTGGGATATTTGATTATGCTGTAATCGATATTCATGGGCTGGTCCTTTCGATTTTCGCAGTCATAAAGAGATGGTTTGGCACGCCGTCAAACTGCAAATGTACGCAGCCCGCGTTGTGGAATAGCTCCGTAAGCACCGGTTTGGTAAGCAGATGAATGTGTTCGGGGTTATCGTCCGGCTTAGCGGGCACGGTTACCACCACATATCGGCGTGCCAGACGCACGGCGTTGGTCACCGCCGTCTGCACATTTGGAATGTGCTCCAATACCTCCAATAGCGTCACCACATCGAAGCCGCCGCAGGGAGCGTCCCAGCGGGTAATATCCGCTTGAACCGCTGTAAGATTTTCCAAACCGCCCCTGTGCATGGCGTCCAGCACCGCCACGCGGTGCTCCAAAATGTCCGCCGACGT
>JAFUAR010000166.1 GCA_017460585.1 Clostridia bacterium | reverse complement strand
TGCTCAAATCGATCGCATACTTGTTCTCCACGGGTTCCGCGGTGGGAACCGGAGTAGGCGTAGCAGTCGGTTCGGGCTTATCCGGCACTATATGACGATTGTTGGGAGTAGGAGTCGCAACGGGCTTTGCAGGCTCCTCAGTAGGAACCGGAGTAGGCTCTTCCGTAGGAACCGCAGTGGGTTCTTCGGTCGGAACCGCAGTAGGTTCTGCCGTGGGAACTGGGGTGGGTTCTTGCGTAGGAACCGGAGTGGGCTCATCAGTAGGCTTTGCGCCTACTACGATATCTACAGAACCCTTACAGCCGTCCACGTCCACCACAGTCATGGTGTAAGTACCGTCGTCCAGCTTCGCGGCGATTTTACCGCTTGCATTCATGCCGCTATAGCTTTCGCCGCCAACAGAAATGGTATAGTAAGTATGGAAGCCATTCACATCGAAGGAAACATATCCATCCGCGTAGCTTCCGGTGATATTGATGCCGTCTGCCTGAGCGCTGATGGCGATGATCATCATCGCCATCAGC
This sequence comes from Clostridia bacterium, assembly GCA_017460585.1. Classification (GTDB taxonomy): domain Bacteria; phylum Bacillota; class Clostridia; order Christensenellales; family Aristaeellaceae; genus Faecivicinus. The sequence continues at coordinate 6,801 of JAFUAR010000166.1, read as the reverse complement.
ATCAGGGCTAACACTCTGAATTTCTTCATAGTTGTTATCCTCCGTCGCTAAACCTTTGGATTAAAACACCTGCAAACCGAGATTCTTGGCGTTCGCAGTCGCAACATCGCTATTTTCAAGCTCAATGTCGTCTACAACTACTACGAGCACAGAATCCAGCGTCGCACCAGCGGGAGCCTTGGGGCTGCCAATGCGATAGTTGCCATTGGCATTGGCTTCAATCGTGCGAGTATAGCTGAAGTTAGAGCCATCCGCCAGCGTGTAGCTCCATACCACGTATACAATGGGCTCCTCAATGGTCGCAGCGCCTTCATCCGCCTTCAGAGAAACGTTGCTTCCATCCTTTTCCACGCTGTAATGGGCGGGAGCGAGCTTTTCAATGGTCTCCTGCTCTTGCAGAACAATGCCGCACACGGAGCAATGGGAACCTTCCGTCTTACCCTCAGTCTCGGTGGTAGGCGCAACCGCTTCATCGATCACAACGGTATGACCCAGCGCTTCGACGGTTTCGGTGTAGGCATCGCCGCACACCTTACACTGATAGTTGGTATAACCCTCTTCGGTGCAGGTGGGCTCTACTGTTTCGACCGCTTCATACTGGTGGGGCAATTTTTCCAGAGTCTCGGTATAGGGAGCGCCGCAAATGTTGCAGAAGTAGTTGATATAGCCTTCCTGCGTGCAGGTGGGCTCTACATACTCTTCTTCCACCCAAACGTGGGCGTCGTCTTCGCAGGGATTATCCGCAAAGCGAGAAATACGTTCCTCGGTCCGACCGCAACGCGCGCAATCGCGAATCCAATAACCGTATTCGTTTTCCTGTTCCCAAGGCGCCACGCGCAGTTCCCAAGGATTCCAATCGTGACCAAGGGACTCGTATTCGATTACTACGATTGCATCATCGTCTTCTTCGTGAGGCTCAGTTTCATCATAGAACTTGCACTTGTATACCTTGTAGCCTTTTTCTTCACAGGTGGGAGCTTTAGTGAAGATTTCAATGGAATTTTCATCCTGCAGCTCCTCCAGTTCGCTGGAAGGATCTTCGCTCTCAATACCCATCTTGCTGGTGTATTCGGCATCGGTCATCAGATACTCGTCCTCAAACCAGAAAACATGAGAAGATACTTCGACTACCTCTGTCTCCGTAATATCTTCATGCACAACGCCAATCTTTCCGCCAAAGTCCTTGCCGCCGCAGTTCGCGCAAGAGTAGGTGTAGGTGTATTCCATAGAATAGCAGTCAATCAGGCGGGTCGTTACGTCAACTTCGACATAGTCCGCTTCCAGCTGATCAATCACCTGTTCCTGCTTGTCGCCGCAGCGCTTGCACCAACGGATCTGAGATCCCTCTTCTGCGCAGGTCGCGGGCTTTACTACTACCCAGCGATCCCAATCGTGACCATCGCTGTCGCCTTCAAACTCTTCCACATCTTCAAAGACGATTTCCATTTCGCCGTCTTCATTTTCCTCTTCCATCCAGTAGCCGCAGTTGACGCATTCATAGTGACCGTAGCCGTTGCCCAGACAGGTCGCATATTCATCTACGATGAACTCAAAATCATGATCAACCGGCGCAATCACGCGAGGAAGAATCTCTTCATTCACCACGCCGCAAACGGTGCAATAGTCCTCCGCATAGCCTTCGCTGGTGCAGGTGGGTTCCTGAGTCACACGACCCCAGTTGACGCCATCCACTTCGCTGCTCCATACATGACCATTGGCTTCAATAGATTCGGTATAGGTCTCCCCACAAACTACACAGGTATATGTCATTTGACCTTCGTCGGTGCAGGTGGGTTCTACGGTCACCTTACCTTTGTCCCATGTATGACCCAGCGCCTGAATATATACCTCGTGGAAATGATCATCCTCAGATTCACAGGCATAGCGCGCAATACCGCGGGTAGTACATCCGGGTTCTTTAACGATCTTCTCTAAGGTTACATCGTGTCCATCGATTTCATGAATACGGGTCGCATCCTCATATGGAATGCCTCCGTCTTCAGAGTCCGTATCCGCAAAAGCAGCCGTGCAGGTCAAACACAGCGCCAATACGAGTGCGAAGATAGTCAGTAACTTCTTCATGGTCTTCCTCCTCAAATCATTTTTGCAAAAATGTTCGAACACGCCTTCCAACTGACCGGTTGGATCACGCGCCCGAGCCGCCCACGCCTTCATATCCATCTGCCCCTTTCATTTCAAAATCAGCGCATATGAATGCATCCCATCGGCTGTATTGCCGCCGCACAGGCATACACTCTGTTGGGGACTATTATAATTCAAGGAGAATTGCAATCTAAATTCGTAAAACAGGCGCATTCAAGCAACAGATGCATTTCCAAAGGGCAGTATTGGGGCGGAATTGACTTGCTTAGAAACAATAATAAATGAAGATCTGCGCGCCATTTTACGCAGACCTTGCTTTCCTGCGCCCCTAAGAACGAAAATGGAACCGATTCAAAAAAATTGAAACACTTTAGGAATATTTTTCATAAAAAGGGTTGCATTTCAATTCTCCTTGTATTGTACAGCTTCACCCCAAAAGCCCGCAAATCAAGGCAAAATTGACCCTCTCATGCAGGTTCCAAAGCGGCAAAAAACCAACAAACCCTACATAAAACCCCACAAAACCAACTTGTTATATCAACCGACTATGGTCTTTATTGGCGTACAGCGCCGCGCTCAGCGCGCGATTGGCGCGCATCTGCGCCTCCGCGTTCGCATGGCTGTATATGTTCAGCGTAACGGAGGGCTTGGCGTGCCCAAGCTTGGCGCTTACGCTCACTACATCCGCGCCGTTGGCAATACTCAGCGTCGCCATAGTATGTCGAAACATATGCGGGTGTAAACGTTCGATTCCAACTTGTTCGCCCAGTCGGTGCATAAACGCCGTGACCGACTGTGGATTCATTAAAGCGCCGCTCCTGCCGGTAAAACAAAAGCCTTCGTTGCGCCAACCGAGGCGCGTCGCCTTCTCCGCCTGCACACACTTCCATGCCATAAGCGCATCCATCGCCGCCTTGTTGAGATAAACCGACCGTGTTCTGTCATTCTTGAGCGTGGATATATATGTACCACGCTGGGAATCATACTGCGCGTTGCGTCTAAATTCGACCATTCCCGTATCAAAGTGCACGTCCTCCCACCGTAAACCCACCGCTTCGCCTCTGCGGCAGCCGCTATCCAGCATCAAAAGTCCCAGCGCGCGCCATTCCTCCGGCGAATGTTCCAGCGCGTTCACACACCTGCGCGCCTCGTCCGCTTCCAGCGCCTTGCGCCTGCGCTCTGGCGCGGGTCTGCACCGCTTCATGTTCCCCATCGGTGATTTCGCAATTCTCCCTTCCCTTTGCGCTTCCTCAAATATATGGTGCAGCAGGGCGTAGTGCATATTCCTAGTGCCTGCGGCAAGCGGCTCCCCGTCTGCGCGCACAAGACCCTGCAAGTGCGCCTTGACCGTTTCCGCCGTCAAATCGATTAGCGGCGTTTCTCCAAAGGATTTGCAGGCGCGGCGCAACACTTCTTCGTAATTGCGAATGGTGCCGGGTTTCAGCGTATCCCGCACCCGATTCACCATTTCCGCCGCAAACTCCCGAAAGGTTATGCCTCGCGTATGCGCGCCATGTACCTCGATCAGCTTTGCCCTGCGTTCGGCGCGGGTTTGCACCTTCCCCATCAGGCAACGCGCTTCAAATTGCTCCGCTTCCCTGCGCGCCAAGCGCAATGCATCGTGCGGGGTCAACGTACCAACGGCGCGGAAACGCTCGGAATACGGCGTAATCTGTCTCCCCGTAATCGGATTTCTTCCTCGATAGACTCGAATCTCATACACCTCTTCTCCGCTTTTCAGCCTTCTGAGCGTAACGCTCGCCATACCCATCCCTCCAAATCAATTGATGTTATGTCATTCGTCGCTTAGATCGCGAGGAACCTTTCTACAAACAAATAATCCGATTGAATCCCCGCCGCTTGGCTTCGAATTGTCCGTTCTTTACTCCAGCATTTCCAAGCGCGTAATAATAATAAAATTTAATAACAGTAATGTAAATTTAGTTTTTGTGTTATATTAATGTCATTCGCAGTTGTGTTGAGTTCTTCCTACTAGATCGATTGGGATAGAAAAAAGCGCCTCCGCTTGGAAGACGCTTCATGAGGAATGAGAATATTCTGAAATATCGTTTTAGGAAATTTCCACGCTGGGGAACAGGTTGGAATCGGTATGTGGCAGGAAACACGCCGCCACGAACGAATCCATATACCCGGGTTCCGTGCTGAGTTCCAGATAGGTCATGCTGCGGGCAAGCTCGTCCACCTTCTCGCGCGACTGGCTGGAGGTCAGCATGGCATACGCGCCGGAAAGCGAGGAATTGCCGATATAGGAAAAATGCTCCAGCGAAATATCCGGCAGCATACCAATGGTCACGGCGTTCTTCATATTAATGCCACTGCCGATGCCGCCCGCCACATACACGTGCTCCAGCACGCTGGGGTCCATACCCATAGAACCCAGCATGGTCATGGTCGCGGAGAAAATTGCGCCCTTTGCGCGAATAAAGTTGTCGATATCCACCTCGTTGATGGATACATCCTTAACCGCGCCGGTATCCTCGGCAAAGGCGATCACATAGCTGCCCATACCATTTTCATCGTGCAGTATACGCCTGCCTTCTCGCGAGAACTTGCCCTTGCCGTTGATAATGCCGCAGCGGAACAGCTCGGCAATAATATCGATAATGCCGGAACCGCAAATGCCGATGGGATGCTCGGTATTGCCTATGGTGGTATAGCTGGGCTCCATGGTCTCCTTGTCGATGGTCATGGAATCGATCGCGCCGTCTGTCGCGCGCATACCGCAGGAAATATCGCCGCCTTCGAACGCGGGACCCGCCGAGCAGGCGCAGCTCATCAAGAATTCGTTGTTGCCGAAAACCAGCTCGCCATTGGTGCCCAAATCGATAAACAGCGCGAGCTCTTCCTTGTTCCACAGCATACTCGCAAACGCGCCGGCGGTAATATCGCCGCCCACGTAGCTGCCGATATTCGGCGCGAGAATCAGCTTCGCTTCGGGGTGCAGCCCCAAATGCAGCGCGGAGATGCGAATGTCGTCCGCATGGAAGAAGGTGGGAATATAGGGCTCCATGCGCACCGGCTCAGAGTACAGCCCCAGCAGCAGGTGATTCATAGTGGTATTGCCCGCGAGCGTCATGCGGTAAACGTTCTTGGAAGAAATCTTCGCCGCGCGGCACATTTCCTGAATGAGCGGCTTGAGCGATTCATCAATCACCGCCCGCTGCAAGCGCGCGCTGCCGCCCTCGCGACTGGATTCGATAATGCGGTTAATGACATCCGCGCCGTAGCGAATCTGCCCGTTTCCGGTGGACGCCTTCGCGAGAATTTCGCCGTTTTCCATATTGACCAGCAGCGCCGCCACCGAGGTGGTGCCAAGGTCCACTACGAGTCCCGCCACAGGGGTCTCGTCCGCGCCGGGCAATACGTCCAGCACGGTCACCACGTCCGTCGTTTCAATCACGCACTTGACGTCGAAATTGCTTTCGCGAAGCACCAGCGCCAGCTTCCGCAACGCCGCAAAGGTGATTACGACCCGATCAATGCCCGTAATCTCCGTCAGCTTCCACGCGAGGCGCTCGTTATCGGGCATGGTATCGTCCGTAGAGGGCTCGTCCAGCTGCACGCGCACGGCGGACAGATTATTCACAAAGGCGATGCCCGCCGCTTCAATCTCCGCGCGGGTATTATTGAATATTTCCAGCTCTCTGGGCGAAGAAATATCCGCCACCTTCATGCGGCTGCGGTAAGCGGAGGCGATATCCGGCACCTCCACCACCACGTCGGATATGACTTTGCTTACGCAAGAAAGCCGCCAGCCCTGCGCGTACTCCTCATCGGAAATATGACGGGTCTGCGGGGAATCCAACGCGCCGGACAAAAGCTTGACCTTGCACTTACCGCACGCGCCGTTGCCCGAGCAGGGCGCGTCTATGGCGACGTTCGCGCGCTGCGCCGCCTGAAGCAGGTTGTCGCCCTCGTTGGCGTGCATAACCACATCGCTTCCGCCCACTCGAAATGTTACGGATACCATGTCAATCTCCTCCTCCGTTTGAAAAAAGCTGTGGCAACCTCAGTTCGCCGCAGCCGTTTTAATGCATAAATCATTTACGCCCTTCGCGCCATGACCCGTAGCGCGGGACGAAAGCGACGCTATTGCGCCGGTCCCGGGGAGGTCTTCTGACTCACACCTCCGGTCGCCCGCCTTCCCGCATACGCAGTGGCGATTGAGCGACCCTCATTGAATGATCACAGCGGCGGCACCGTTCGGGATTTACACCCGATTCCCTTTTCCCTGAACGCCTTCATTATAGCAAATGAACGCGCTCGCTGTCAACTTTGGCGAAGCGGTTTTGTGCGAAAGCGCTCTCCCTTCGTTACCGTTCAGCCAAAGGGGGCGACTGGTAGCGTTGATTTCAGCGCCCTGCGCCTATCCGTTTCCACTTTCGCCCCCTCGACACAAAATAGCACACACGCCGTTGTACAATACCTTCACCGACAGAAAATAGCGATTCGAAGAATTGGAGGGTATTGACTATGAAGCTGAACGCGGCGTTTGACCGCTTTGCACATGACACGGGTCTTAATACGGCGTACGCCATTGCCGTAATCGACCAAATTCGCGAGGCGAAGCGCGAGGGCTTTCCCACAGAGGCGCTGACCGACGAGGTGCTGGCGCGGATGCTGGGCTTGAGCGCAAGGCGCTTTGCGGGGCGCGAGCTCGTGAAGCACTACGCGGCG
>JAFUAR010000165.1 GCA_017460585.1 Clostridia bacterium | reverse complement strand
TTGCGCAGACTGCCGCTGGGATTGGTAATAAAGCGCCGCTCTCCCTTTTCATCCACCAGCACAATGTTGACGCCGGTTGCAAGCTCCGCCCGCCGTTCGGCGAGTGCAATTACACCTTCCTTACGTAAGTGCGCCAACACCAGCTCCGCCGCTTCATCCATACCGAGCACTGTGCGCAGCGCCGCTCCATGTCCCAAGCGCGAAAGCACGGTCGCTTCGTTGAGCGCATCGCCGCCCGTCGACAGGGTAACCGCATTCGCCGCAACGGAATCTAACTGAAATACCGCGGCGCTCACCGGCTGCGCCAACACATCCACAATGCCCGCGCCGAACAAAAATACCTCGGCATTTCTTGACATAAGCGCGCCCCCTCTCCATCGCCCCATTCTACCATGCAATGACGAGCTTGCGCAACCGCGCCGGTTTCATTCATATATCTTTTACTTTGCACTTCTTTGAGTCAAGGTGTATAATGATTCTTGGAGAGGGATATTTCGACCCAATGAAAGGAGCAATTTATGAGCATTGATCTGAGCAAAATGCCAAAGTTGGGCTTTGGCCTGATGCGCCTGCCGGAAAACGACAAGGTGATCGACCACGAGCACCTTTGCCGCATGGTCGACGAATACATGAAGGCGGGAATGAACTACTTCGATACCGCGTTCATGTACCACGATGGACGTTCCGAAGTCGCCATTCGCGAGGCGCTGGTCAAGCGCTATCCCAGAGAATCGTTCATGCTGACGGACAAGCTGCCCGTGTGGATGATGAAGAATGAAAGCGACCGCGAACGCATTTTCAACGAACAGCTTTCCCGCTGCGGCGTAGATTATTTCGATATCTATCTGCTGCACAGCATAGAGGATGGTTCCAACTACAATAACTATGTGAAATACAATTGCTTCGCTTTCCTGCAGCAGCTGCAGGCGGAAGGGCGCGTAAAGCACATCGGCTTTTCCTTCCACGGTACGCCCGAGCTTTTGGATAAGATTCTAAGCGAGCATACCGAAATTGAAGTGGTACAGATTCAGCTGAACTACGCGGACTGGGAAAACCCAGTGGTACAGTCCGGCAAGCTCTACGAAGTGCTGCGCAAGCACGATGTGCCCATGCTGATTATGGAACCGGTAAAGGGCGGCACGCTCGCCTCCGCACCCGAGGAAGCGGATAAGCTCATGCGCGAAGCGCGTCCAAACGCCTCCATCGCCTCTTGGGCGCTGCGCTTCGTCGGCTCCCTGCCGGGCGTTATGACCGTGCTGAGCGGTATGTCTACAGATGAGCAAATGCGCGATAACATTTCCACATTCGCCCACTTCGAACCCCTCACCGAGCAGGATCAGGCGATTATTGCGCGCACGCAGGCGATTTTGCTGAACCAGAATACCGTAGCCTGCACCGCCTGCCGCTATTGCACGGAAGGCTGCCCCATGGGCATTTCCATTCCGGATGTTTTCAAGGCGCTCAATACGGTACGTCTGTACAACGAGGAGTTCCGTCCCAAGGCGTTCTACCGCGAGCTTACGCTGAACACCGGCAAGGCGTCGGACTGCGTCGCCTGCGGTCAGTGCGAAAGCGTGTGCCCACAGCATCTGCCCATTATAGAGCTGTTGCAGGAAGCCGCGGAAAAGCTGGAAGGATAACCTAGTTCTCCGGGCGGAACAAAGAGGCTAAACCTCTTTGTTCCGCCTCAAATCATATCAAAAGGATGTTTAGTCATGCGCATACTGCTTGTGGAGGATGAAAAGAGCCTTTCATCGGCGATCTGCCGCTATTTGAAAAAGGAAAACTACGCCGTGGATCCCGTGTATACGGGCACAGACGGTCTGG